>DYGR01000058.1 GCA_020724545.1 Candidatus Methanoperedens nitratireducens | reverse complement strand
TCCTCCCGTCGCTAAAGCTCTGGGCTTCCGCTACCCCTGCGCCCCAACGCTGTGAGAAGTAGCGGGCACACCTCGGGTCGTAGCTCCTTCCGTTGTCCAGTTGACCACAGACTCGCCTCCACCCCGCGACCCCATGAGCGATAGTTGTTCACGGCTGATTTGCTCCCTTCCGGGCCTAGACCGTTATCCGCGATTAAGGCACAGAAACCTTACTTCAGAAAAGCCTCTGTACCAACGCCATCCCCATAGGACGGGGTTTCACAGTAGAACCTGTGGGCTGGGCAGCAGTTAAAACTTCTTCCTTTGGCTTCGCCCCCCGCTATCGACGGTTTCGGGTTACAGGTAACGCCGAGTTACCCGGGCTAGCCCGCCGCTTTTACATAGTTCTCACATGCAATAAAGTTATCTCAATCAAAGTCATCCTGGATATCTATGGAAGAATTAATAGGGTTTGTTGCGAGCAACAATAAATTGAGCAAGATCCTTGCTGTACTGGATTCAAAAGGCCCCATGGACAGTGCAACCATAGCCAAAACAACCAGGATCACAGGGGCAGATAGGAATATAGAAGAACTGCGAGCTAAGAAGCTGGTAACATACGAGGGTGGAAAATATGCTCTGACCGAACTGGGAGAGCAGATCAACCACAGGCTCAGAGGCATGAGATAGTGTTGATCTGCCTGCTAATCGATGAGTACAGACTTATCAGAATGCGGGATCAGATCTAATTCCTCTGCTGTTTTCAACAGTTCTTCGATTGCGGTTATACCATCCCCGATATCCAGTGTATAATCGTTTACATAGAGTTTGATGTGCTGGTCAATTACCTCATCATCAAGCTCCTGTGCATTATGTTTTATATACTGGCGGGTAAGCGTGTGATTCTGAAATGCGTATTCGATACTCTCTCTTATCATGCGGTCTACTTCCTCTATCACAGATGCGCCTAATTCCCTCCTCGCAAGGATTCCACCAAGAGGTACAGGCAAACCTGTTTCTCTCTCCCACCACTCCCCAAGATCAATGATCTTCACAAGATTGTAGCCCGGATAAGTAAACCTGCCCTCGTGAATGATTAAACCCGCATCCACCGTGCCCAGGCTGACCGCGTTCATGATCTGATCAAAAGGCATCTCAATAACATCCGTTATCTCAGGATCAAACAGCTTGAGTAGTAAATAAGCTGTCGTCATCTTCCCCGGGATAGCTATCCTCCTTTGCGCAAGCTCAGATTCCCGTATCTGTTTTTTAGCTACTAACAGAGGCCCGCAGCCCCTCCCAAGCGCACTGCCTGCACGGAGCAGACAGTAATCCTCTCTTAAAAAACCGAATGCATGAAAAGATGCCTTGGTTACATCAGGTTCCCTGTGCAAAGCCATATTGTTCAGCGTCTCCACATCCCTGAGTATCTCAGAAAATTCCACATCTCCTTTGATTTTCTTATGGGCCAGAGCATAGAAAATGAATGTATCATTCGGGCATGGCGAGTAGCCTAAAGAGAGATTTCTCATTTTAACCTTCTGACCAGTTCAATTACTGCTCTATTGCAGTTTGAGGCTGCTATCTCTATGTTCCATTTTTTAAAATCCCTGTCCTCGATGATATTGCTTATACCCCTGATCTCGATCATGGGAATCCTGTAGAGTGCGCAGATGTGCGCGACAGCCGCTCCTTCCGTGTTCTCACATATGCCGTTAAAACGCTTCTTTAAAATTTCTCCAATCTCGCGCGTTCCTGAGCACTGCGATACAGTTACAAAATTACCTGATCTTACGTTAAAACCTGCATCTCTGGTGATCTCTATCGCAAACTGCGCTAATTCCTGATCGACCGGGAAATTGTTGTAGTATTTTCTCTCATCTTTTAGTAAAGGAAAGCCTGTGAGTTCCATAGATCTCCAGCCCTCTTTTGTTAATACTCCTTCTTCACCGTAGTTCTCACTCTCTGCGATAACAAGATCACCGATCCGGGCGCCAGGGTAAGAATATGCGCCTCCAACACCCAAAAGTACGAGAAGCTCTATATCGTAGTTCTCCAGTACCAGGGTAGTAGAGTGGGCAGCGTTGACCTTACCCACGCCGCAGTGAGTAAAGATAATGGAATTCTCATACAGTTCTCCCTCAGAAACAACTTTTAGATCTGCCTTTGGTTCCGGGCGTATTTCGCGCCTCAATTCTTTTGATTCAACAGGTGTAGGCGCAATAAGTGCGATACTCATATTTCCATCTGTATACAATAGAAAACAAATATAAGGGTTGCTATATGGCATGATCACGGATTCATGGCGCATGTAGCAGGAAAGTAAAATGAACAAAAACTCTCAGGAAAAAGATAAAATAATCAATAGGAGTATACTATAGTTAATAACTAACATGGATGAAGTAATAGATCGATGGGTGCGACAGGCTGATCGCGACCTTGAGAACGCAAAAAAGAACCTCGACATAGAAGCTTATGATGTATCTCTGATTTTGTGTGAACAGGCTGCTGAAAAGATATTGAAGGCATTATATATAAAAGAGAGACATGAAGAACCGCCAAGAACACATTCTCTCCGGAAGCTGATAGAGTTAACCGACATGCCTGATGATGCCCTGAAACTGGTTGCTGAACTGGATTCATATTATCTGGTTCTGCGATACCCCGATGTTAGCGATATAGTGCCTTACGAAAATGTAGATAAAGAAGACGCTGAGGATGGAATCGATACGGCTGAACAAATTATAGAATTAGCAAGAGATCGGTTATATAAGGAGGAATAAATGGCATTTGATAATAAAGTATCTTACTTTTTGAATAAATATCTTGCAAAGATAAAATCTATATACGCACCTGATGAGATGTGGCTCTGGGGTTCAAGAGCATACGGCAGCCCGAATGAGTACAGCGATATAGACCTTATCGTAGTGTCTAAAAAGTTCTCGGATATAAAGTTCACTAAAAGGATGTATAAGTTCATTGAGTCCATAGGGTTATTAAAAGACCGGAATGCCGAGGTTGTGGACGTTCTATGCTACACCCCTGATGAGTTTGCACGGAAAAAGGAACAGGTGAGCATTGTGAATGAAGCGATCAGGAAAGGAATAAGGATAATCTGAAAACGGGTGGAGAGCTATTAAATTTCCACTTTACCTCTTCACCACTTACCAGAGCGCAGGATAGAGATAACCAGCCCCATTCCAAGAAATCCGGCGATAAGGAACCCAAGAATCCCGAATAAAGGTATCTCCCACAGACGCGGGGCTATATTGCTCTGGATAATAAGAGACGAACCCACTATCAGAGCAGATATTATCAGGCTGACCGATAACCTGTTACTTACTATATCAAGTTCCTCAATGGCTGTTTCAAGTCCCTGATGCTCAAGTTCAATTCTAAGAGTCCCTTTCTCCGCTTTTGAAAGGATATGACTGGCCCTCCGTGGGAGGGATCTTAGCAGCCGGATAAAATCCCATGCTGTTTTTGCGGTCTCACTGGCTATATGGGATAATCTGGTATGCTCCTCAATAATCCTGTTAATATAAGGTTCCAGGTATTCTGCAAAATTATAATCCGGGTTAAGTTTGCGGTTGATCTCATCCGCGATGCTGAGTGTCTTTGATAAAAGCATGACGTTTGTCGGTATTCTACCCCCGCTCTTTGTTATCACATTTATAAGATCGCGCAAAAACTTCGTCGGATCTATGAACCTGACACGTATATCATAATACCTGTTTATAAGATCTTCAATATGAACCCTAAGCATCGAGTTCTCAGCCGCAACATCGCTAATCAATCCCATCTCTACGATACTGTCTATTAGCAGATCGATATCATCTCTCTCTATAGCTATCATGATATTAACAAGATTTTCCCGAAGGACATGGTCGATATGTCCTGCCATACCAAAATCAAGAAATATAATAGCCTCTTCTTTTGAGACTAATATGTTCCCTGGATGCGGATCTGCATGATAAAAGCCGTCTTCGAATATCATCTTCAAATACGCATTTGCAAGGTTTGTAGAGATTACTTTTCTATCAAGCCCTTCCGCCTCAAGCTGTGTAAAATCTAATATCTTGATACCTTCTAGAAACTCCATGGTTAAAACATGTTTTGTTGTATACTTCCAGTAGATCCTTGGTATCCTGACAGTCGTGCTTCCTGCAAAATTCAGATAGAATCTATCTGCGTTCTGGGCCTCATGGATATAATCTAACTCTTGCCTGATAATGCGGGAGAACTCTTCCACAGAACCAATGACATTAAAAGCTTTACTTTCTTTTATGTGCTTCTCGGCAAATCTTGCCATGCTCATTAGAATCGATAGATCAATCTCGATTATTTTTTCAATGCCAGGTCTCATCACCTTAACTATTACCTCATCCCCCTCTATGAGCCTGGCACGGTGAACCTGCCCTATTGAAGCCGCAGCAAGCGGTACGGGATCAAATGACAGAAAAATCCCCTCAATGCTCATCCCGAGCTCTTTTTCAACCACCTTCCTTACTTCTGAATAATCAAATGGGGGAACACGATCCTGAAGTTTTGTCAGCTCTTTTATATACTCTTCTGGAAGCAGATCATAGCGCGTGCTTAAAATCTGCCCTAATTTTATAAATGTGGTCCCGAGCTCTTCTAAAGCAAGCCTCAGTCTTTCTGCTTCAGATAATAAGAACAGTTGTTCCTTGAATGGTTTTGGCCTTGCGATCCTCTCACGCAATCGAGACGGTCGAAGGCCGAATCTATCAACAAGATATCCGAAACCATGCCGTATCAGTACATTAACGATCTCCCGATATCGTTTAACATATGCGTATTCTTTATCCAGCAGATGCAAGATGCTACTTCCGGGACAGATCTGTTATTTGGCCATAGATCGGATTGCCTCTTCAAGCTCTACGATTCTCCTTTCAAGAATATCAAGATCAACTCTCATCACAGAAGTTCTATCAAGTATCTCTATTTTTTTCTCAAGAGCATCAAGATTTGCTTTCTTCACAGTGCTTCTCTCAAGTTCTTCTATTCTTCTCTCAAGAACCTCAAAATCAGCCCTCACCACAACTCCACTCCTTTTGATCATGTCTCTGACAGTTTCATTTACTCTGGCTTCTATATCTGAAATTTGCTTATCTTTCTCTGATAGGACCTGTTTGACAAATGCTCTTCCTTCCTCCTGGTTCATCTCTCCCCTTTTTATCATTTCCTGGGTAAATTCCTCGATTTTCTCCTGGGTCATTGAAATTACACCGATACCGAACAGCCCCATCTTTCTCAATATATCTGATCTACCTGACATTTATATCTCTCCTTTTAATTGATTCTTTTAACTGAAATCCTGACAGGCGCAAGATTTAATACAGCGCCCCGATATGGGATTAGTTTATTAATTGATAATCTTTTTGATAAAGGAGAAGAATGAGATTGATTTTTAGCGGTATAATCATCCCTGTATCTACAATAGACTGGTATGGCAGATCTGTATCTGTTGTTTTCTTCAACGGCTGCAATTTTAAATGTCTTTATTGCTCAAATAATGAATTCATAAAGGTGACGAACAGGCTGGAGCCCCTGTTCAAGAGGGGGTATGCTGTCGATATTAAAGAAATCGAGGATCAGATCCTTGATTCAAAAGTTTTTATAAGTGCGGTGGTTTTCTCAGGCGGTGAGCCCACAGCGCATCCCGGAGAACTGGAGCACCTTGCAGAATTTGCAAAAAAGCAGGATTTGCTCGTAGGGATCGAGACCAATGGGTACTACCCTGAGCGTCTCTCTGGGTTGATTGAGAAAAAGCTTGTTGATAAGATCTTCCTGGATATCAAAGCTCCACTTGATGATGCACAGAGATACAGCATGATAACAGGAGGTGCTGGTGATGCCGCCGAACATGCGCTTCGATCATTGAACCTGAAGGGTGTTGATATCGAGGTCAGGACGACTGTTTTCCGATCCTTTGATGATGTTCATGGGATAGCCAAGTCCCTTACAGGGCATGATTGTACTTATGTCATCCAGCAGGGCGTTCCTGAATATGCCCCTGATGAATATATAAAAAAAGAGAAGCCCCTCACAAGGGATGAGATGGTGGCCCTGGCTCAAAGTATATCTTTTTTGAGGGATATCAGGATAAGAACAAGAGAGAGAGGAGAAGAAAAGATTATTTAGATGATCAACGTCCCGAATCGCAATCTCTTTGAGGGCTATGGAGAGATCATAACAGCCGCTATCCTGTTCAGCCTTGCGGGAATATTTGGAAAAATGATAAGCGGGATATCGGCCCAGGGCATAATTTTCTACAGGGTTACTTTCGCAGCGATAATATTTTTCATTGTTTTGTTGATCTCTGGCAACCTGGGTAAGGTAAAGCTCAAAGATAAAAAAACCTACCTTGTGTTATTTGGCATACTGCAAATGATAACCATGCTGATGTTCTTTATATCAGTACTCAAGGCATCAGTCTCTGTTGCGGTGCTGTTGCTGTATACTGCACCTGTATATGTGACCGTGCTCTCCCCGGTGCTTTTGAAAGAGAGCCCTGCAGAGAAAGGATTGCTTGCCCTTGTTCTATCAATTGCTGGAATCATATTTATAGTCGGCCCGGGAGATCTTTATTTTTACCAGCTTTCATTCGGTGTACTGGCAGGCATAATCTCTGGAATCACCTATGCATCCGAGATAATGATATCAAAATATATCAGCCAGACCTATTCAGGCTACACACAGGCATTCTGGAGTTTTATAATCGCAATTCTGATTCTCATGCCTGCTGGCCTTGTTCCTGCGGAAGTAATTTTTGAAAACACTGTTTACCTCATACTTTTAGCGATATTCCCGACTATACTGGCTGTATCACTGTATTTTAACGGACTGAAGAAAGTCAGAGCATCCAGTGCCAGTATCATGGGGTTAATAGAACCTGTGAGCGCAGTTATTCTGGCAGTTATTATTCTCAATGAAGAAATTTCAATGCTGATAATAACAGGCGGTGCACTTATATTGATAGGAGCAGCAATAGTTACAAGAGATGAATGAAGCAATTCATGGATACTATATAGAAGCAGGAGAAATTGCAGCTCAAGTCAGGAATGAAGCAGAAAAAATCATAAAAGAGGATGGATGTGAAGTAATAACAAATGAAAAGTAATAAGAGGCAATAGATCATTATTTATCAATAAAAATGAACACAAAAGACACTATCATTTATGAAGCACACGGAAACCTGTATCTTAACATCACAAATAGATGCACTGCCCGCTGTGTTTTTTGTATCAAACGTTATTCTGATGGTGTGTATGGTTATAACCTCAGGCTCTCAAGGGAACCTGCACTTTCAGAAATAATAGAACAACTCTCACAAACTGAACTCTCAAAATACAGAGAGGTAGTTTTCACAGGGATGGGAGAACCGCTGGTGCGTTTAGACGATGTACTTGAGATCACAAAATGGCTTACAGTTCGGGGCATTCCAACCAGGCTTGATACTATTGGCCATGCCAGACTCATGTATCCTGACAGGAATGTGGCAAGAGAACTGGCGGACGCCGGGATGAAGGTTATTTCTATCAGTCTGAATGCCCAGGATGAAGAAAAGTATAATCAGTTGTGTGATCCGAAATTCAGAAAAGCATACACAAAAATGCTTGAATTCGCCCGTGATATCTCAAGAACCAGAATGGAGCTTAGGTTCACTGTGGTCGATCTGCCTGTAGTAGATATTGATAAATGCAGGGAGATTGCTAGATTATACTGCGCCAATTTTAAAGTGAGAAGTTATGGCGGCCCTACATAACTTTTTTATAATATATTATAATTATTACGATATCAATTCATCCTGACCGGTAGGATAGGAGGAAACTAGCTGAAGAAATTACTGTGGTATCTGATTGCAGGAACACGCGGAGGACAGACCCGTGCATTAATACTGAAACACCTTATCGATAGGCCGTATAATGCAAATCAGTTAGCTGAATCGATGGATATGGATTATAAGACTATCAGACACCATCTTGATGTTCTTATCAAAAACGGAGTTATCACAATGGAAGGCGATAAGTACGGCGCAATGTATTTTATTTCCAAGACTATGGAGATAAATTTAGATGAGTTTAACCAAATTTGGGAAAAAGTTGATAAACAGAGTAAATCAAAATAGCAGGGAGGTAATCCTATTCAGGTAACAGAGGTCGCATATTATATTACAGCAGGCAACATTGTACTACTGCTCGTGCTTTTATTCTCGTATATTGAGATATACAGGAAAATAAAATCTAATTTTACGCTTGGTCTTATTATCTTCACCCTCGCGCTCCTGCTCCAGAGCTTTTCACGGGCCGTCTTACTGCTGCTACTTATAGCAAACCCACCTCCGCAGATATATCCGACGATAGTTGAGTTGTTAGGATATAACCTTATGTATGTAGTGATCCCGGATGCACTTCAGTTTATTGCACTGAGTATCCTGTTATATTTCACGAGGGAATAATACCATGTCAAAAGAATGCGATTACTGCGGTTTTAGAGACCCGATGCCATTCACATGCAAGTTCTGCGGCAATCCGTATTGTTATAATCACCGCCTGCCTGAATCGCATAATTGCTCCGGGCTTGCATTGTTCAAAGAAAGGGTTCATGCTAGTGGAGGATTATATCATTATAAACCCGATCAAATGGTAAAGAAACATAAAAAACCTATCTTTAGACCATTGAGCAATGCCATATCAATAATAAGAAGCAGTTATTCTCTAACGATCCTGATAATAGCGGTCATATCCTTCCTTCTGAGTATGGTTATTCCAGGATATTTCTTTTATCTGGCTCTCAATCCTCTGTATATTACCTCAAGGCCCTGGACCCTTGTGACCTCTATATTCCTGCACTCTGGTACAATGCATTTGCTGTTCAATATGATGATCCTGTTCTTTTTCGGGCCTGAGCTTGAGCGCAGAATAGGAGGTAAGAGATTCCTGGCCGTATTTTTCCTCTCAGGCATCATCGCAGCAATAGGTTATTCACTGTGGTCCATTTTTATTATTGGATATTCAATACCTGCGATAGGTGCCAGCGGGGCGATACTCGGAGTATTCGCATGCCTTGCAGTGATAGCTCCTCATATACAGGTATCTCTATTTTTTGGCCCCCCTGTGAGAATAACCTATGTATTGATCATTCTTGTCATCATAGATCTGACATTCGGGTTATTAGTCGGCTCAGCCGATCCTATCGCACGCAGTGCCCATTTAAGCGGGGTTGTTGCAGGTGTGGTAATGGGCAAACAGATCAAAAAGATGGGGCAATATATCGATTATTAACTAGATCTCTTTTGGTCCGACTGAATGCAGGATAGAGGAGCCAAAAAAGTATTATGGATAGGATAGGAAACATTCCCCGGCTCCTCAATAGATAGTAAGTAATTCTCTATTTAAATGGTTTTTCCAGTATTACACCCAAATTTTTAAGCAAATAGAGAGTTTAAGTAATGAGAATATGATACGTACATTCATCGCTGTTGAACTACCTGATACATTCATCCCGGAGATAGAAAGAATCAGCTCAATGCTGAAGGCTCCAGGCATTAAACTTGTTGAACCAGGACTGGTACATATTACCATGAAATTCCTCGGAGATACACAGGAAGATAAAGTTGAGCCTATTATTTCGGCTTTATCGCAGATTAACTGCAGACCATTCGAAGCAAGGATTAAGGGAATAGGTATATTTCCAAAATCAGGTTATATCAGGGTTATCTGGATAGGGGCACAGGGTGATTTTGGGACTTTACATAATGAAATAGAGCGGGTCCTTACACCACTCAAATTTGAAAAAGATCATCAGTTTACTCCACATGCAACGCTTGCCCGTGTAAAACAAGCCAGAGAAAAAGCGGCCCTCCTTGATAAGATAAATAAATTAGGAGAAGTTGATCTTGGGACTATGGTCGTCCATTCCATAAGCTTCAAAAAAAGCATCCTCACGCCTGATGGCCCGATATACCATACAATAAGAGAGATCAAGCTTTAACGCTTTTCTTTCTGAACAACCTTTGCCCCGCGGTTCATTGCTATCTTGCCGGTCCTTACCATCTCTTTTATCCCGAACTGCCGCAGGAGCTGCTCCATCGCATTTATCTTGCTCTCATCGCCTGTGACTTCAACTACGATTGATTTTACGCCAACGTCCACGATCTTTGCCCTGAACACATCCACTATCTGCATCACTTCAGCACGGGTAGAGGAATCCACCCCGACCTTTATGAGCGCAAGTTCCCTGTGTACGGTTTCGTCATGTGATATATCGCTTACCCTTATCACATCGATCAGTTTGTTGAGCTGCTTCATCACCTGTTCAAGCACATGGTCATCGCCGTTCACAACGATGGTCATGCGCGAGGTATCCGGGTTCTCAGTAATGCCGACTGCAAGGCTTTCTATATTGAAACCGCGCCTTGAGAACAGACCTGCAACCCTTGTCAGGACACCGGGCTTATTTTCGACAAGTACTGCTACTGTGTGCTTCATCTCTTCTCACTCCAGATCGAGTATCTCGTTGATAGCCGCACCTGCCGGGACCATGGGTGAGACATTCTCCTCACGCTCAACCACAAAATCTATAACTGTTGGCCGCTCTGATTTTACTGCTTCATCAATAACATCCCTGACTTCGCTCTTCTTTGTTGCCCTGAGTCCAAGAGCACCATAGGCATCAGCAAGCTTGACAAAATCCACGCTCCCGTCAAGGCATGTCTGTGAATAGCGCCTGTTAAAGAATAATTCCTGCCACTGTCTCACCATTCCCAGAAAACCGTTGTTAAGTATTGCCACGATTACAGGTATATCGTTCTGGACAGCAGTCGCAAGTTCCTGTGAGTTCATCTGGAATGAGCCATCTCCTGCGATATCTATGACCGTGGATTCAGGCTTTCCGATTTTTACTCCTATAGAGGCAGGGAATCCATAGCCCATAGTTCCAAGACCTCCGCTTGATATGAATGTACGCGGGTTTTTGTAATTGAAGAACTGGGCTGCCCACATCTGGTTCTGCCCTACCTCTGTGACTATAATCGCATCAGGGCATACCTCGCTTATCTGCTCAACCACGAACTGGGGGCGGAGAAGATTATCCTTCCTGTAGGAGAGAGGATACTCTTTTTTCCATGTATCTATCTTTTTATTCCAGGCATCTGTTTTGACCTGTTCCTGCTTGATATATTTAAGTAAACTCTTCAACACGTTCTTTGCGTCTCCGACTATCGGGGTATCCACCCTGACATTCTTTCCTATCTCAGCAGGATCAATATCTATATGGATTATCTTTGCATTCTGTGCAAATGCAGATATCTTGCCTGTGACCCGGTCATCAAAGCGCACACCTGCTGCAATAATCAGATCAGATTCCTGTACTGCGTAGTTGGCATACCTTGTCCCGTGCATGCCCAGCATTCCAATGGATAGTGGATGGCCTGATGGGAAGGCATCCATTCCCATAAGTGTGGTCGTTACAGGCGCCATAATTCCCTCTGCCAGAGCGTAAAGCTCCTCACAGGCGCCTGAGATAACAATGCCTCCGCCTGCATATATAACAGGCTTCTCAGCCTTCAGTATAAGGGATGCAGCCCGCTTGATCTGCTGTTCATTTCCTGCATACGTTGGTTTATATCCACGCAGCTTTACCTCAGGCGGATATTCAAATTCGATAATTTCGGTCTGTGTATCCTTTGGAAGGTCGATCAATACCGGACCTGGCCTCCCTGTCCGGGCAATATAGAAGGCTTCCTTGATCGTCATGGGAATATCCCTGGCATCACTGACAAGGTAGTTATGCTTGGTGATAGGCAGGGTTATCCCTGTAATATTCGCTTCCTGGAACGCATCATTACCTATAAGAGAGCGTGGAACCTGCCCGGTTATGGCTACCATCGGCACAGAATCCATGTAAGCGGTTGCAATACCTGTAACAAGGTTTGTGGCTCCAGGCCCTGAGGTGGCAAGGCATACACCCGCTTTCCCTGTAGCTCTTGCATAACCATCAGCAGCATGTGCAGCAGCCTGTTCATGTCTTACAAGTATGTGCCTGATATCAGCATCATATATTTCATCATATAACGGCAGTACAGTTCCTCCCGGGTATCCGAAGATTACTTCTACATTCTCCTGGTAAAGCGATTCTATGACTGCTTTTGCTCCGGTCATCTTTGGTTTTGTCATTTGATTCACCTGCTTGATGAACACCATGATATTTCATTCTTTCTAGACGTACAGGAAACTATAAACGTATTCTGTCATCCCACTTCTGAAATAGATAATTTGGTTTCTTTGGCCTGGTAAATAAAAGATAGTCCCTTTGAGCTAGCCAAAGAGACTATTTCTGGGGAGAAGATGTAACTTAGGGAAGTATATCCATTTTTATTAAATCTTCACCGCTTTAAGGTCTGCATCTACACCAATACCGATAGTCATAGGTAATGTAACATAGTGTCTTCTGGTGGTAGTATGGTCATCAAAAACACCAAAGCCTATATTGTACTTATTACCTTCTACCAGAGCTTTGTCATTTGCATTTCCTGTATCCAGATCTCGAACGAAAGTGACAGTCCACCTGCCATTTTCCCATATACTATATGCCCTGATATCCTTTCTGTTTTCTGTAGGTTCCTGTAAGATCCTGCGCATTACTATGTCGCCTTCTTTAAATTCTGCATTTTTATCCATGGGAACTACAGTGGGTCCAAAGCCGACTGATGTTTCTTCTTTAACCATAATAGCTTCCAGTAGCTTTGATTCAAATTTGTCTTCCGGAATAGCCCTGAAGCCAAGGAGTTCTTCGTTAAACATGAATTCAGGTTGCTCTGGAGTTGTAAAGGGGTTCTTGCCGCCTATGTCAGCATCCCTGTAGTCAAATACCCAGTCATCACTGGCGTATCCTATCGGTCCGGAGCGAGCTGCCCTGAACATCCATAAATCCAGGAATTTACCGTCAGCCAGAAGTTGATCCAGGTCTTCCTTAGACTTCAGGTCAGCCCAATTGCCGTCTGTGCCTGTGTAGTCAGTTCTGGTAACTAACAGGTATTTTCTCACATCTTCTTTCCCAATACCGGCCTGAGCATTATCTTTTGATACTTCGCCAGGCATATTTCTCATAGGATTATGACATGTCTGCCAGCAGCCAACCTGCTCAAATCCAATATTGGCTCCGTCATAAGCAGGTACGTTTTTATCATCCAGAATTACAGCAAACCTATCTTCATAGCTTGGCATTTTACCTGCCTTCAGTACTCCTGGCTTATTACTGGACCAGCGTTCCCATTTTTCGCCATTGTAACGCCAGTATTCATGGGATATACCAGGTCTTTCTGATTCCCATTCAACTCTGAGATAAAATTTCTTATCATCATACGCAGCCTGGGCTTTAACATTCTTGTAGCCTTCTTTACCTTCTATCGGATCAGGCTCAAGTCCAAACTTGTTATTACCACTTACTAAACTGTTTCCTAATTTTTCCTCCTGACCGGTGTGGCAATTGTTACAGCCCATTCCAGCATTTAAACCACCTGAACCCGGGTGATCAGATTTCAGCCATTGCCATGATGCCGTAGCCGGGTAAAATGCTGTAAACTCAGTTACAGGTACAGCACTCCAGTCTCCAGGAAACTCAAAACCATACATGAAGTCTACCTTAGGGTATGTAGCTTCACCTGGTCTATCAACAACTGGCTCGTCAACAGTTGGTCCATTAACAATTTTTTCATCAACAACTGGTTCTTTATTGAGTTGATAGCTTAAAATTACTAATCCTAACGCCAATACAAGAACTACTAACAGTAGATTACTTTTTTTCATCTTCGTGGGGTCAAGGGGTAGAGGAGACCCCATCCGGGGGGGGTGGAAGGAATCGTACCCCTTGCATTAGTATATGCAGGATTAACGAACCTGCGATCGTTTTCTTGTGTCAATAGAGGAGAATTTTTGCAGCAGATACTCGAAAGTTCTGCTCTGGAATTCTCGAAACCAGTTAGAGCCGCATCGGAGTTGTTAGAAGG
>DYGR01000057.1 GCA_020724545.1 Candidatus Methanoperedens nitratireducens | reverse complement strand
TAAAGGATATAGCTAACGGAGGCCACATCGGGCTTTTTATGGCCAGGGTGCCTCTCGCAGAGAACTGGCCGAAGATTATTGAATGGATAAAGGCGCATTCAGGAGGGTAAGGAAAAGCGGTGAAGGATTCTATGAGTACAGGAAATGAACATATAA
Source organism: Candidatus Methanoperedens nitratireducens (assembly GCA_020724545.1). Taxonomy (GTDB): domain Archaea; phylum Halobacteriota; class Methanosarcinia; order Methanosarcinales; family Methanoperedenaceae; genus Methanoperedens; species Methanoperedens nitroreducens_B. The sequence goes on along the minus strand of DYGR01000057.1, from coordinate 14,418 downwards.
AGACAGAGAGGAAAAATGAAATAGGATATATTATTTTGAACAGGCCTGAGGTTATGAATATACTGGATGCAAAAACGCTTAAGGAGCTTGGAGATTCACTTACCGATCTTGAGAAGGATAAACAGATAAGAGCTGTAATCATAACAGGAGGTAAAACCTTCAGTGCAGGAGTTGATATTAGAGTACTGAAAGAGAAAGACCCTGCTGGGGCAGAGGCCTTGTCCAGGCTCGGTCACAGGATCTTCAACCAGATAGAGAATATGGAAAAACCTACAATTGCGGCAGTCAGCGGTTATGTCCTGGGCGGCGGATGTGAAATGGCCCTTGCCTGCGATATCCGTATATCAGGTGAGAGTGCAAGAATTGGCCAGCCTGAAGTGAAAATCGGTATTATTCCTGGTTTTGGTGGCACGCAGAGGCTTACAAGACTTGTGGGCATAGGAAAAACAAAGGAAATGATCCTGACCGGCAGGACTGTAGGTGCAAAAGAGGCTCTCTCTATCGGGCTTGTCAACAGGGTTGTAGAGGATGAAGAACTGATGGATAATGCTGAGAAAATGGCGCAGGTTCTGGCGCAAAAAAGCCCGATAACCATCAAAATGGCTAAAGATCTGATAAATAAAAACCAGGATATAGAGAGGGGGCTTGAGATGGAGATTGATTACTTCTCCGAGTGCTTTGCTTCCCAGGATCATATAGAAGGTATGAACGCCTTTCTTGAGAAGAGAACGCCCAGGTTTAGAGGAATTTAATTGATTTGATGAGTGAGGATTATATGGTAAATAGAACCGAACAACCTGAAGTGGAAAGAAAACCGAACCGTTTAATATATGAAAAAAGTCCGTATCTTCTTCAGCATGCATACAATCCTGTGGACTGGTATCCATGGGGACAGGAGGCATTTGAGAAATCAAAAAAAGAGAATAAACCGATCTTTCTATCCATCGGGTACTCTACCTGCCACTGGTGCCATGTTATGGAGAGGGAATCCTATGATGATGAAGACGTGGCCAGGCTGATGAATGATGCCTTTGTATCCATAAAGATCGATCGGGAGGAGAGGCCGGATATAGATAGTACTTATATGAGAGCCTGCCAGGTATTGACCGGCAGCGGGGGATGGCCTCTAAACGTGATACTTACACCTGATAAGAAGCCCTTTTTTGCTGCAACCTACATTCGCAAGGAAAGCATATTTGGAAGAACCGGGATGCTGGAACTGATACCTAAGATCAAAGACCTCTGGGAGAAGAACAGGGATGAGGTAGAAAAAACGGCCAGGCAGGTCACTTCCTCAATCAGTGAAGTATACAGAGGCAAGCCTGGAGAGGAGCTTGATAGGGATGTCCTCAATATGGCTTATGAGCAGCTTTTGACAATGTTGGATGAGCAGCAACGGCGGCTTTGGCGATGCTCCCAAGTTCCCGACGCCCCATAACCTCACGTTCCTTCTCCGTTACTGGAGACGTACCAACGATATAATAGCCCTTCGGATGGTGGAGAGGACACTTACAGGTATGCATATGGGTGGCATCTATGACCATATCGGCTTTGGTTTCCACCGCTATTCTACGGATTCAAAATGGCTTGTGCCGCATTTTGAAAAAATGCTCTACGACCAGGCACTGCTTGCAATGGCGTATATAGAGGCCTACCAGGCTACTAAAAACGATGAGTATGGAAGAACAGCCAGGGAGATATTCACCTATGTGCTGCGGGATATGACATCTCCAGAAGGAGGATTTTACTCAGGTGAAGATGCCGATAGCGAAGGCGTTGAGGGGAAGTTCTATGTGTGGACAGAGAACGAGATAAGATCGGTACTGGGGGAAGAGAGCGACCTGGTAAAGAGAATATTTAATATTGAAGAGGAGGGAAATTTCAGGGAAGAGGGAAGATTGACCGGGAAAAATATCCTGCACATGACAGGATCGCTCTCTGAGATCGCCTCTGACCTTAAGGTCCCTGTGGATAAGCTTCAAAAGCTGCTGGATGATGCCAGGCTGAAACTATTCACTGCCCGTGAGAGGCGCATCCATCCTGGTAAGGATGATAAGATCCTGGTTGACTGGAATGGATTTATGATCGCTGCCCTATCAAAGGGTGCGCAGGTCTTTAATGAGCCTGCATATGCGGATGCTGCACAGAGAGCGGCCGATTTTATCCTTGAGAACATGCATGACTCAAGGGGACGATTATATCATCGGTACAGGGATGGTGAGCTTGCGGTACCTGCTTTTTTGGATGACTATACCTCCATTATCTGGGGATTGATAGAGCTTTATGAGACCACGTTTAAAGTACGTTACCTCCAAACAGCGCTTGACCTCACCAGGGATCAGATCAGGCACTTCTGGGATAGTGAGAAATGGGGTTTTTACCTCACCGCAGATGATGCCGAGGAAGTCCTTGTCCGCAAAAAACAGATCTATGATGGCGCTATACCATCAGGCAACTCGGTAGCAATGCTGAACCTGCTCCGTCTGAGCCGAATGATTGCCAATCCTGAATTAGAAATGATGGCGGTGCAGATCGGACAGGCATTTTCACACAGCATTCAGCAGGCGCCATCAGGATATACCCAGTTGCTGGCAGCACTGGATTTTGCAGTTGGACCTGCAAGCGAAGTGGTTATAACAGGCGATTCGCAGGCAGATGATACAAAAGCCATGCTGGCAGCTTTAAGACAGGAGTTTATACCCGATAAGACAGTGATCTTCCGTCCCGGAGAGATAGAGCTGCCAGAGATCATCCGTTTAGTTGAATATACCAGGTACCTGTCAAGTACTGATGGAAGAGCTACAGCGTATGTATGCCAGAACTATAGCTGCAAGCTTCCAACCACTGATACAGGGAAGATGCTTGAGTTGCTGAACGTGCCCTGAAAAAGAGCAGGATAGGAGTTGTACCGTCATAAGTTGAGACTGTCGGAAAACTATAGACGAACAATTCCTTTTTTATTCTTCTTAAGTAGCATCTCAAGATAGGATTCACGGACTGTCGATACCCTGCTTATGCCCAGTTTCTCAATCAATTTAAAAATAGTCTCAACCTCTTCTTCATAGTTCCTGGAATCATTAATGGATGCTTCGACCTCTATAAAATCACCGAGATTTCGTACGTTATCAAGGGCTATAAAATAATTCCCAAGTCTATATATCTTTCTTTTTTTGACTATAGTCGTAACAGGAGAGAAACCCAGGGATGATAGTATGTTTCCCATGTTACCGGCATCGTTTATCTCTACTTCGAATTCTTTTCTTGTTTTAGACACACTGTCCATCTTTGGGCCTTTATATGTTAAAAAATATTTGCTGCCCTGGGATCTTATTCTTAATGCTTCATCTGTCATCCAGAAGTCACGAAATGGTGCATTGTAATAAGTATCTGCCTGATTCTCTATTCCGATAGGAACTGCCCCGAGCTCGATTATTGATCTCTCGATTCTCTTTGGATCTTCTACATGTGCTTTCACTTCAACTTCTATCATTTACTATCTGTTTGTCTTACCAATATATGAAATTGTTTATTTTTACTCCAGAAGGACTGATACCATTGATTATGGCAATAATTCAGTTAAATATATGTAGCATGGTTGTAATTCATCTTCTATAAGTTCAGGGATGAGGACATGACAGAAGACAATGTTGTATATATTGGAAACAAACCTGTGATGAATTATGTTCTCGCAGTGGTCACGCAATTTAACAATGGTGCGTCAGAAGTTACTATCAAGGCAAGAGGAAGGGCAATATCAAGAGCGGTGGATGTAGCAGAAGTCACAAGGAATAGATTCGTGGCAGAATCTAAAGTAAAGGATATAAGAATCGCTACTGAAAAGATTGCTTCAGATAAAGGGAATTCTAATATCTCTACAATGGAAATCGTGATGGTAAAATAATAGAATTTTAAGAGATAGAATCACAAATTATTTAAGGCATCAAGATAAAGATTATTTATAACCCATAGAGCGGAAGCAGGGTTCAACACAGGATAGGAAGAATCTAGAATAATTAATGAGGTAGTAGATAATGCTATTCACCGACATGAGCTTATGCTCTTTATTGAGAAAGAGATGTGTTTTGATCTTAATAATATCATTCTTTTTATTAATTCCAACTGTTTCTGCTGATGATGATCTCACCTGTTATCACTGCCATAATAAAGCAGTCAATGAGTTCAGAAATAATATCCATTATCAAAAAGGCTTCACCTGTGCTGACTGCCATGGGGGGCGCATCCAATCCAATGCTACCTCCATATCGATCGGTGTGATGTCGGGGGACTTCACCGGTAGACCAACAAGAAGCAATATAACAGATATCTGCTCAAACTGCCATATCCAGGAAGCTATAGATTATAAGCAGAGCATACACTGGGAAGAGATTGAGAAAGGCCATCCTGAGGCAGCAACTTGCACAGATTGTCACGGAATACATGAGATACGTGCGATAAACGATCCGAAATCATTATCAAACCATCAAAACAGCCCGGCAACATGTGCAAGATGTCATTCTAACCCTGAAATCATGAGCGCATGGTACTATGGAATCAAGACAGATCGTTTTGATACATATAAAGAATCTTTTCACTGGAAGGCATTGAAGAGCGGGTATGTTGTAGTTGCTGCATGTGCCGATTGTCATAACAACCACGATACAAAGCCGCATACAGATCCCACTTCAAGCACATATCCGGATAACCTACCACAGACATGCGGCAAGGCGAACTGCCATCCTGGAACCAAATTCAATGCCAAGATAGCTGCAGGCCTTATACATGACAAGGAGTCCCTGCACACAGGCAGGCTGGTATTCAACAAAACAGGTATGGATGTGCAGATGAGGTCATACTACCTGGGTCCATTCGATCTTGCTTACTGGATAGCCCTGTTTTTCAAGATACTGACAGCAGGTGTCATAGGTCTCTTTGCAGGGATGGTGATTCTGGATTTTCTCTCACGACTGAGGATCCACAGGAGATGGTAGATAGATGCAAAAACCCAGATTGCTGGAAGTCACAGAACCTGAAGGTTCAGAACTCACAGAAGGTATAGCGGGTGAAGTACTCTTTAAGCGATTTACGTTCAATCAGCTTGTACAGCACTGGATAATGATCGCAACCTTCATGCTCCTGGTAGTCACTGGCATGCCTGTTAAATTCCCGGATGCCTGGTGGTCGCCTGTGATGATTAATCTTGTAGGGGGATTTGAGATGCGAACGCATATACATCACTGGGCAGGCATCGGGATGGTTCTTCTCGGGATATACCATGTTACCTACCATGTTTTTATTGATAAGGAGCCGCTTCTTGAGAGGAATGTATGGCCGACCTTAAAAGATGCAGGGGATTTCTGGCAAACGATTCTCTTTTATTTTGGGAGGGCAGAACATCCTAAATACGGCAGGTATAGCTGGAAAGAGAAGTTCGATTACTGGGGAGCCTTCTGGGGAATGGTTATGCTTTGCGTTACCGGGCTTATAATGATGTTTCCTTTCGTTGCAATGAACTATATACCCTATGCATATGTTCATCTTGCAACCATTGTCCATACAGATGAGGCATTACTGGCAACATTGTTTATTTTCATAGTTCACTGGTGGAACGTACATTTCAGCCCGGAGGTGTTTCCAATGTCGAAAGCCTGGATCACAGGAAACCTGTCAGAGCAACAGATGAAGCATGAACACCCGCTTGAGTACGAAGAAGCTATGAGGCAGATGCAAAAGAGCGAAAAGCCCTAGGAATGCACGATACCCTAATTTTTTACAAAAAATCTGGCACAAGAGCAGTATAGAAAATTATTAGATATCTTACCGAGTATTTTAAACGAGTATGCATCACATGAAACATAATTACTGGACGGGTAAACCCATTTCTCCCATACCCCTTGCCAGAGGCATGACCATAACAGAATTAGTTGACAATGTGTTCGACGGCATGGGGTATAATGCGAGAAGACTGGCTGAGGCATGCCATCTGTTCAAGACAATGATTGATGAGAACTCGACTGTATGCCTGACGCTTGCGGGAGCTATGACTCCTGTGGGCATGGGGGGCAGTATCATCAAAATGATAGAGAGTGGTTTTATCGACTGGATTGTTACCACTGGCTCAAACACCTATCACGATTTGCATTTTGCATACGGATTACCTGTGCACCAGGGGGATTACACAGCAGACGACAATGAACTGGCTGAGCATGATGTTGTCCGGATCTATGATGTATTTATCGATATGAAGCGTACGCTTATAGCCCAGGACAGGATTATCCTGGCACTTACCCAGAAGGCTATTGAAAGAAATAAATTCCCGGAAAGATTCTCGACCGCGTACTATTATAGAATCCTTGGTGAAGGAGTGCTGGAGACTGCTAGAAATCCTGAGCGCTCATTCCTTGCATCTGCCTCAAAACACGATGTCCCTGTCTTTGTGCCTGCATATGCGGACTCATCTGTCGGGATGAGCACAAGCTATCTTCCCATCATAGCCTGTGCAGGATCGAATTCAAAGGAACTCAATCCCGGGGATTTCATAGACCCAAGCCCGACAATGGATGTTCTTGAGAGCGCGGCCATCGTGTATCACAGCATGATAAATAACATTGCCCGCGGCGCACTTGAGGTGGGCGGAGGTGTACCAAAGAACTTCCTGCAGCAGACAGCACCTACGCTTTCCCAGATCCTGGGCATAGAATGTCCGGGTGAGAACTATGTTGTTCAGGTTACTGTTGACCGCCCCGATGTTGGAGGGCTCTCAGGCGCTACGATCAATGAAGGCAAATCATGGGGAAAAATCCCGAAAGCAGGTGAGGGAAATGTTATACCATACCTTGATGCCACTGTGGGGACGCCAATAATCTTCGCTTATGCCCTTGAGAACTGCAAACCAAGGAAGCCCAGGAGGTTTGGCAGCATATTACCTGATATAACACAGGAACTGATTGGGGCCGCGGTAGCACAGGTTGAAAAATGAGTATGGCAGGACAGGAATTGCGCAGCGGTCACTTCTCCTCATGCGTTATCCAGTAAATGGCTTTATACTTCTCTGCAAAAGTATAGATATTCTTGGCCATCACAGCCCTGCCGTATTCCCTGAGTTCTCCTCCCTGATCCAGTATATACGTATTCTCGCCAAGTTTGGTTATTTTAAAAATCTCACCCTTATCCTCTGTCCCTACGTGCAGGATGTCTCCTATTTTTAATTTCCTGAGATCCGGTCTTCTGGTTGTTTTTTCTACCATAATATCCACCTTTGTTCTACTAGCATTTATAAATAGCCAGTGATTTAGTTCATCTGCGGTTAATATGGATCAAATAAGCTAACCGTCTTTCCAAGCGCATCAATGAATTTCTTAGCTTCCTCTTCTGAATTATACAGGTAAAGAGAAGCACGCACGGCAGCTTCATATTTTCTGTAATTGAACCATGAGTGTACGCAGAATGCGCCTGAGCGTACCGCGATATTCTCGGTCTCATCCAGGATAATCGCAATGTCATGGGCATCGCCGCCTTTTGGGAATTCAACTGTGAACGTGGTGATACCGCTCCTCTGGCCCGGGTCCTGCGGCCCTATGATCCTCAGTCCAGGCAGATCCTTTATCCCGTCAGTAATAATCCTGGAGAGTCTCTCCTCATGTCTCTCTATACTCGAGCGCCCGATCTTCTCAAGGTAATCCACGGCTGCTCCAGAGCCTATAATACCTGCGTAGTTCTGAAGCCCTGCCTCGAACTTCTCAGGCGGGGGTAAAAGCCTTGCAGTCTCAAATGTGGTCTCGCTCACGGTATCTCCTCCCACAATGAACGGTGCCATTTCCTCAAGTAAGTGGTACTTCCCGTACAGCACACCCATACCTGTTGGCCCGAGCATCTTGTGCACGGAAAGAGCAAAGAAATCAACATCAAGAGCCCCAACATCCACCGGCCTGTGGGGAGCGCTCTGGGCACCGTCGAGCATAACAAGCGCGCCGTGATCGTGGGCGATCCTGATAATCTCTTTCGCCGGGATGGTGTAGCCGTCAAGGTTTGAGGTGTGAAACATACTCACAAGCCGCACGTTCCTGTTCTTATTCAGTGTTTCCTCAAACCCTGCAAGATCAAAGGTATTATCCGGGTTTGAGTACACAACCATATGCTTTATGCCTCTCTTATGAGCCTGCACCTGCCACGGGACAAGGTTTGAGTTATGCTCCCTGTCCGTGGTAAGGACTATATCCCCTCTTTTGAAATCTTTTGAATTTGCAACAAGGTTCAGTCCCTCTGTTGAATTGCGTGTGAAAATGATCTCCTCAGGACGTGCCGCGCCCAGGAACCTCTGGAACTTCTCCCTGCTCTCAACTACTTTCTCATCCACTTTCTTTGCCATCTTGTGAAGGGAACGCCCGCCGCATACTGGATATTCGTTATAATATTCATTCATTGCATCTATTACCTGCCCTGGCTTTAAGCTCATGCAGGCGTTATCAAAATAGATCGGGTACCTGCCGTTCCATTTTTTCGCAAGTGCAGGGAAATCGAGGCGGATCTTCTGGATGTCCATAATGAGTACAAAGGTTCTGGATACTATATATTTTGTTGTATGATAGTATTATTATCAGCTAGAAATCAATTTAATCCAAAAGGCTTATGTGTACTGAAATTATAATATCTGTAGTAGATTAAAGGTATGCTTATACCTTGATCTGTTGAGGGAGTGTATATATTTGGGGATGATCACATCGAAGCCATGTCCACCACTGTATAAGTAGCGAGTCAGATGCTATACACAGTTTGCAGTAAATACCACCCGGGTGTTGATACCCATCTCAGAAATGTGGAATCATTAGGCCTGAGTAAACATCTCTTCATTGAGGAGCTGTCAGAGATACCAGGCGATACCACTACGATTATCTTTGGTGCCTGGCATATATCTTATAAACCAGTACTGAAATTCGCAAAAAGAATGGGTATAAAGATAGGATTCCTCTGGACCTCAAGTCCAACAGAGACTGAACTGCACTCAATAATAATAAGCCAGCGCCAGAACGAGATGCTATATCAGTCCTCAAGCCCGACAGAGACGGGGCTGCAGGGGGAGATTTCGCTTCTAAATCGGATCATTGCAATGAAACAAAACAACGAGATCGATTTCATATGGTTTGCTAAAAAGGATTTCCTCTCCGCTTTTGGAGGTGATGGCATCTTCTATGCACCCCATCCTGTGCATGAGAGAATCCAGAGAACATCTATTCCTGATAAAAACAACATAAGCCTGTTCTCATCGCCTGCAATAAAAAAGAACACATTCTCCCAGTACCTTGCCTTTATAGCAGTCAGACGCCGTATCCCGACCCTTCATCTCAAAACCAACCTCTCTTTCAAACCTCTGACCTATATAACAGCCCTGGGATGGATGCCGCAGGACATATATGAACAGGAGATCAACAATACATACCTTGCACTCCATGTCAGCCTTGCAGAATCATTCGCATACGGGGCATACGAGTTCCTGGGAAGGGGCATACCGTGCCTGATATCCCCCACCATAGCCAGAAACTTCAACCTGCCTCCCCATGCTGATATTGTTATCCAGAATGTGGATTCTGTAAAAGAGATAGCTGACAGGATACAGTATATAGTGGAATCAGAAGAAGAATATTATAAAAAATTAAGTGACACCATATATCAGGCAATGAGAGAGTTAAAAGAACACAATAACACTTCTCTAATCAAAATATTCAGGGAGCAGGGTATACTGTGATATATATAATGCATTAAAGAATCCTAGCTCCACAGCTCTCCACGAAGTATTGATTCTGTTTTATCATTTGTGCTCTTGAATAATTTTCTTATTTTTACCAGGTACTCATTACCTATTTTTTCGGGTCTCTCGAAAATAGCATCCACACCCAGCAGTCTCAGGTGCTCTTCAAAGTTCTCGACAGTTCTCATATCTCTAACCCTTATCTGCACAGTTTCAGTGATCCGCTCCCCTTCTTTTTTCTTTTTGATGGTCTTGATCATAGGGAGTATAATGCTCTCACCGAGCCTCTGGCACCTCTGGGCAATGCTCTCTTCATCCTCATCCCACTCCATGGACTGGAAGGCTTCCCTGCATACCCTCGGGAAGAAAAAGTCCCTGCCATAATCGTTATAGAACTCAAAAGCGTATCTTAGATCAGCGCAGTTGCTCTGTGAGCTTGTATATTTTATAGGCTGAATCTGCATCTGTGGATCTTTTATGACCACCCCTTCACGCTGTGAGCTCCCTAACCCTTTTATGATCTTCTTAATCTCGATATGCGCCTCGTCCACGTTATATTCTCCAAAAAGCCTGACCGATCTTATCCCGTACTCATCCATGAGCGCTCTTCGCCTCATGACAGGCATGGTTTTTCCAGTTATCTTCTCCATGATATCAAATACAAAAAATTCAAGTGACTCGATATCGTAGATTGTTTTAGGAACATACGGGCTGTCAGGGCCAACCATCTCACCACACAGGACAAGATCTGGATGATCCAGAAAGAATTCACGGTTAATTAATTCATCCGCCTTCTCTGTTGTATAAGGACACACAAAACCGCCGCGGGTAATCCCTGCGATCCGATCTCCTATAAGTGCCGCCCTTGCGTTGTAGCCGTTCATCTTCTCCTCGACAATGACCTTCTCGCATGAGGAGAAATGGCTCACAACACCGGGATAAAGCACAAGTGTACGCCTTATCTTAGGAAAACCCCGCACTATGTCAAAAGGCTCAAGGAATATAGAGGTACCGCCCTCGATACCTGATATCGGCTTATCAAATCTGAATAACTCAGGGGGCGAAAAAACATATTGTAATGTTCTTCTCTGTATCGCACCTGCAATCCTGTGCTCAGGTACCTCAAGCAGCCTCGATACTTTTTCAATATCCAGTCTGTTAATAAGTTCAGAGGAGATATCCCGTTTCATTCCCTTTTAGGGCTCATCAAAGCCAGATGCTTTATAATCCCTCTCCTGCTGATAACACCCACTAACTCATCCCTGAGATTCAAAACAGGTACTCCACCAATGTTCTCATTCAGGATCAGCGAGATAACATCGGGTATTGGGGTATTTGTTCTAACATACTTCACATTACGGGTCATGATATCCCCTACAATGAGATTGCGTATCCTCTCAACCTGCTGATTATCAGGTACCAGTGTCCTGAAATGCTTCATTCCTCTTGCAATGTCTCTTTCAGTAATGATCCCGACAAGATTGCTATTCTCGATCACAGGAAGTCTTCCTATATCGTTATCCAGCATTATACGCCTTGCATGTGCTACACGGTCATTAGCACCTACTGTTATCGGTTCCTTCATTATTTCTGCTGCATAGCCCTTTACAGCACGAATGGTCTTGAGGATCTCATGCGGTGTTACCCAGCCCTGGATCTTACTGTTATCGGTCACAACAACAATCCCGCCTGTTCTGTCTATCAATGCTATTGCATCTTCCATACTTGTATCAGGGAGTACCTTTGTGAACGCATCTGTGGTTGCGGTTGCAACGTGCAGCGAGGATGCCGGTAGATTTGATTTCTTCCATGTCCCCAGTTCTCGGGCAATGCTCCTCATCGTAATCACACCCAGAAGCTCGCTTCCGTTGACCACAAGAAGCCTGCGCGTATCAAGTTTATCCATCAGTTCCATCGCGTGTGAAATCGTATCTGATTTATGCACCAGAATTGGATCTACCATTATGTTTTTTACTTTCATATTCTCCTCACATTGTCAGTATTGATTTTACAATGCTGTCTCCTGTCAATATCCCGGTAAGCCCGTTGCCCATCACAGGTAATCCTTTGATTCTCTTCTCTACCATTATACGTGCTGCATGTGTTGCAGGATCCTCTCTATCTACAGTGATAAGCGGGCTTGACATGATATCCTCAGCAACCAGAACTACATCTCTTATATACCTGTATTTTTTTATTCCTGCATAGGAATCCTTTCTCGTCATTTTTATATCTTTCTGGGGCAGTGCATCGGTTTTATCTCTCATCTCTGTAAACGCGAGGTTCGAGCTTGTGATTATCCCTACAGGCATTTCATTGTCCTCCATAACAACCGCTCTATCCATTTGATTCGTCTCAAGTTCATGGATTATATGGCTGATCGTATGGTGCCTGTGAACTGTAAGAGCAGGCTCAATATCCATATCCTTTACTTTCAGATCCAGATCCAGCTCTGAGAAATACCTGATAAGGTCCCATTTTGTGACTATCCCTGCCAGTCTATTTTTATTATCAATTACAGGCAATCCGCTTATATTATTCTCAATCATCAGTTCTGCAAGCTGCCTGGGGGTTGCATCAGGAAATATCGTAATCAGGCTCTCTGTCATGATCACTCTGACAGGGATCGTATCGATCGGCCGACGGCGCCACTGCGGCTCTGCCTGATCAAGCCTCATACTGATATCTTTCTTGGTCACTATTCCAATGGGATTGTTGTCCTCTATGATCACCAGTCTCCCGATTCTGTGGCGAAGCATCAGATTTCTTGCTCTGGCCACGGTCTCATCCGGCGATACTACGTAAACAGGTGATCTCATTAATTCCTTGATTTTCATGATCTTCTACTCGGCTATTGCCCGGACAAAGTCGCGCTCTGTTATGATCCCTCTCAATTCGCCATCCTCCAGTACAGGGAGTGAGCCTACGTTCTTTGAGAGCATAATACCTGCTGCCTCTCCCAGATCAACATCCGATCTTATAGAGACGATATCCCTTTTTATGAGGGTGCGGATAGGTACTTCGAATACCTCGCTTGCGTTTCCCGTGACCAGTCGGTCGAATATATCGCCGCTGCCCAGAAAACGCAGGATGTCAGATGCGGTTATTATACCTATAAGTACGTTGTCGCGGATAATAGGAAGCCTCCTGAAACCATTATTTATCATGGACCTGGCCGCAGTCCCGACAGGCATATCGGGAAGAGCGGTCACCACATTTTTACTCATGTATTCACTCACAGTCTTGCCTGTTATAACACTGGCTATGAGAAAGACAAAATCCCTCTCTGAAATGATGGCCTTCACCCTGTTATTATCATCAACAATCGGGACTCCACCCACATTCTCCTTTAACATGGTGTCCAGTACATCTTCAAGCGAATCCTTCTCATTCAGGCTCACCACGTTCTCCTCCATAATCTCACCTATGCTCCCGTTGATGGCCGCAAGGAGATTTCCATTATATCTTTTCTTTACGATCAGGTGTCTTAAGCCCCCTCCCAGAAAATCTACGATATCCCGTGAGGTCACTATCCCTTCAAGACGCTTTGTACCTGCATCTGCAACAGGGATCCTCCTGAAACCTTTATTCAGCATGGTTTTAACCGCATCTATTATCGACATTGTAGGAGGGATAGTCACGACTTCCTTTGATGCTATTGTCATTATATCTCCTGATCTCTGGGCTATCCTGGTCTTAAACTCAAGAGGCCCGGCATTCCTGACATATGCATCACGGATCTCTTTTAGAGTCCCTGTTGTGAACTTCTGGTTTTTTGCGACAATTTGCTTTTTCATAGAACACCTTTTAAATAAATACTTTAATTATATCATTTCTATCAACTATACCTGCCAGTTTACCGTTATCGACCACAGAGAGCCTGCCTATATCAAGCCTCATGAGCGACTGGGTCGCTTCTTTTAAAGTAGCATGCGGGGATATAGTATACGCAGGAGAGCTCATGACCTTTTCAACAGGCGGAGACATAGTAGATTGAGTACCATGCTCATCTTCCCTCTCAATCCTTGCATACCCGGCTCTGATAATATTGCGCCTTGTTATCATTCCTACCAGATGATCATCTTTCAACACAGGAAACCCGGATAGACCCGATTCTCTCATATGCAGCCAGACTCTGGCTATACTGTCCTTTGCAGAGCATGTTTTTACATCTCTGGTCATTATCTCTCCTACTTTCTTTTTAGGTATTTTTTCCAGATCCAGGTTCCTGAAAATATCCGCTGTGCTCAAAATACCAACCAGTGTCTTATCCTGGCCGGATCTTATAACTGGAACGCGCCCCAGACCTTCGTTGGTCATCAACTTAGCAGCATGCATCATATCCATATCCGGATATACCTCAGGGAACCCGGATGTAAAACCCTCCACAGTAACGTTTGATTTAGTGGAATATATGCCTAATATACCCCTCTCTGTCAGGATTCCGACCACCCTGTTATTATTATCCACTACAGGCAGGGTACGCTTATGCCTGTCCCTGATCACCTGACGCGCATGTGTCATAAAATCAGTATCACGTATAAAAATAGGGTCCCTGGTCATTACCTCTTCCACTTTCATAATAATGGGGTCAAGGGGTCAGAGGAAACCCGTTTGCAAGAGCTACGGGATGAATCTGACCCCTTGGATTAATGTATGCAGGATTAACGAACCTG
>DYGR01000010.1 GCA_020724545.1 Candidatus Methanoperedens nitratireducens | reverse complement strand
TCCGGTTAAGGAATCTTGGCTGCCTGTACCACGTTTTTCTGTTACGCCTTGCTCTCCGATATTGCCTGCGCTCTGAGTTGAGTTTTACAATATCAGTTCTCAGTTTTACTTCTGCTGAATATACTTCTTTCTTTTTTGTTATCGCCGAGAGACCTATGTTCTCATACCCGGAGTCTATTCCCAGAGTTATTTCCTGTTTTGTCTCACCTGTGGCGTAGCTTAACTGGATCGTGAATGGTGTTCTTTTTACGACTTTTGCTTTTCCTTCTTTTAACAATATTCTTGCTTTTCTTGGTGTTGTAGGCATGAGAGGTTGCCCTCGCATGTTCAGGACATATACAGCAGGTACTCGCAAGTCCTGCTCTGCCTGTCCCATGGCAGTTAGAGCCGCATCGGAGTTGTTAGAAGACGTTTTTAAATCCAGCACACTGACCCTTTCAGGTACGTTTAATACTGGATCACAGTTGCCGCGAACGTGCGGAATATCCGTAGGTGTGTATGTATTTCTTTCTCCTAACTTCTGCATTTTTTAATGCCTCCTGGTCAACCTGTTACCCTTGCTCCTCACGGAACAAGCCCCTCCCGAAAAGGAGGGGTGATTGACATTGCTCTTCTGCCCTTGAATAGATTTTTTGGTTTGCCATAATTTTACTCCTCTCACAGCTTCGCCCCGCATTCAGGACAGAACTTCTCGTTAACCTCAACCTCTCTGCCGCAGTTGGGGCAGTTTCTTGAACCTGCGCCGATGGAGGAATGCACTGCAACAACATCCCCTTCGATCTTGGTGCCTATCCTGTTGTCGATGTGAATATACTGCTGCACTATGGTATTGTCGATATATTCTTTCACATGCATTCGCTTCTCGATCTCATCGAGTACCTTGTAATAAAAACCAGTTAGCGCATCTTCGCGCTCTGCATAAGCCTTTAAAATAAGTTGCGACTTTTTAGTGCCGCCGATTGCCTCTATCTGGGCAGCATACTTCAACTCTTTAACTCCCTCGCCATAGAACCGTGCAACGCCCCGGAAAAAATTGCTGTCATCAGTAACGTTCGGATTCAGCATGTACAGATTCATGTCCTTTATGATATCAGAAACCATGCTGAACAAGCTTCTGGCAGATATTGGTATCTCATTCGTTTTTTCTTCAGCTTTGATCAAGCTGCCAGTTAAATTTCTCCATTCATGTTCACTTATTTCCCGAACTTTTAACAAGGGACAGATGATACTCACAGTTCTTACTGGAATATCATTATCCTCTCGCTTGTCGTTGAGGTTGTTGTAGTAATTGATCTTACCAGTAATATTGCATTCGCCGCATTCCCCGGTTGGCCTTATCTCAAATGTGACTGTCCTTGCATTGTTCGGCTCAAGCATAGCGATTGTCTTTTCATTTTCCTTGATCAAAAACACGTCCGGAACATAAGCTTTGATATTAACATCGCTGATTGGTTTTGGAAGCTTATTTTCGACTTTAACCTTGTACAAAATCAATGCTCCCTGATAACTCACAGCAGTCGATGCAAAAACCGCTCTTTCACGGACTGAAAAGCTGCTGCGCTCCTGATATGTGTATTCATTGCCAAGTATGTCTTTGTATTTGAGATTGGCAACTAAGTCTGCTCTTTCAGATTCCGTTTTGATTGGAATGTCAATTGTAGTGCCTTTTTTTGGTCTGATTTCGCCAAGTGCACCTGATTTAATCTCAGTTCCGTTTACCAGTACCGTGAGGCTGGCATCTTTAATTACCTCCTCCCCATCGTTCCGGATATTGATCCTTCCGCTCGCGATTTCTCCCCGAACGAGCGCCTGTGGCGCTTCTATCACGATAGCTGGTTTAAGCAGTAAGCCCCTGACAATAATACTTTTTTCATCAAAAACTAAATACCACTTTCCAGTAGTATCCATATAATTAACTATAACTTTAATGATTTTTGAACCATGTGAATTGAATACTATAGGAAAACGCTCTTTTACTTCCTTTTTTGGTTCAATTCGTGAAAATACAGGTATAACAACAGATAATCCATCTATTTCTGTTGTTACATTTAGCACGGCACTTTCGCCAATATTTCTTATTATAATATATCCATATACCTGCTCTCCCATCTTTATGGATGCAGGAAGCTCAATATAAAATCTTACTTCTGGTTTCAATGGTAACGTCTGGACTGAGATAGATGCAGATTCCTGATCTTTTATTATCTTTTCAAGCTTAGCTATTGCCTCGTTGTATTCATGGTTAACTCTACTTAAAGCTCCACCCATTAATCCAAGAATAATCGCCTCACCAGTTGCAAAAAACATAATTCCTTTAACATTTGTAATCCCATTATTAAATAAAATATCCCAAAAAATACCACTTATTAAGCCTCCAATTGCACCATACGTTATACCTATAATAACACAGATTATTGTTGAACTATATTTATCAACATAATAGAAGGTCAAACATACCATTATACTATATACTGCAGAAGTAACACCAAAACCGATAGCACTTAAAAATAGATTTTGATTCAACGAACTGCCCAATATTATACCTACAATTGCTCCGGCAATACCCATAACAAACGAAATATTTACAGCTTTACTGAAAGATAGCTCAGAAAAATAATTTCCTAATTCTTGAAGCAAATTCATTATTTCTTAACTCCATGAATCATTCTATCATTCCTATTCCCGCTCGAATCCTTCGCATCCCCATCAAAATGCCATTCCCCAACAAGCCCCTCTCTCGATACCTCTCCCATCGCCGTTCCCGCAAGCACCAGCGCCGCCACCACACCTATCGCAAGGGCGCGCGCCGCGGGCGGCCATATAGCCATTCCACTTATGTTCCTCACGTTTTTAATCCTCCTATCTTTTTGAAATGTTGATACCAGAAATTATTAAGTTAAATGCCCCCATTTTAATACGCATGACAGAAGTAACTGTACGACTCCCTGAGGACCTGGGTATTGTGATGCGCAGGCATGAATCAATAAATTGGTCTAACATAGCAGCAGAGGCTATAAGAAAAGCTGCTGCCGAGCTTGAATTGCTCGATGCCATTGCATCAGAAAGCAAGCTTACAGAGGAAGATGCATTAATCCTTGGGAAGAAAGTAAAGAAAGGCATGTGGGAGAAGGTATACAAAAAGCTGGTATAGATGGAACTTGTTATTGATACGAACGTTGTTTTCTCAGCAAAACAGAAATAGTCCTTAATCTCAACCCCACCTGTTATGTATCTTGGATGGTTCAGATTCATAATCATAACTTCGCCCCGCATTCAGGACAGAACTTCTCGTTAACCTCAACTTCCCTGCCGCAGTTGAGACACTTCCTTGCACCTGCGCCGATGGTGGAACGCTGGACAATGGAGTCTTTGACCTGAGTGCCTATCCTGTCACCGATGTGGATATGCTGTTGCACGACAGCATCATCGATAAATATCTTTACATCTATCCTCTTCTCGATCTCATCCAGGATTCTATGATAAAAACCAGTTAATGCTTCCTCTTTTTCAGCCCAGACCTTTAGTATCAGGCGCGACTTGCGCGCTCCTCCAACCACCTCTATATATGCAGCATAGCGCAATCCTGTCACGCCTTCGGCATAGAACATTGCAATTTCATTGAAAAGCTGGGGTGTGGAGGTAATCTCAGGTCTGAGCATGAACATACCATTGTCTTTAATAACTCTGGATGTAATGTTGAACAGATTCTCAGCAGGAACTGAAAGCTCTCTTATATTCTCTTCCGCTTTTATTAGCTCATCTGTAGCTTGTTCCCACTGTTTTACGTCTATTTCTTTTCTTTTTAATACTGGGCAGATTACACTTATATTCCTGGTCTCTATATCAAGTATCTTACGTCCTTTTGTACTGTAATCGTAGTATTCTATCTTGCCAGAAACATTGCAGTCACCGCACTCACCAGTGGGACGGATTTCAAATGTAACAGTTTTGCTTTCTTTTGGTTCAAGCATTGAAAGGGACTTTTCTTTCTCATTAAGAAGAAAAACTTCAGGGACAAAGAGATGAAGTTTGATATCGCTGATAGGCTCAGGGGTGTTATTCTCAACCTTAATCTTGAAATATATTTTAGCCCCCTTATATTCATAAGCAGATTTTACACTTACTGCGCCAGTTTTTTTTGGTTTTTTAGCATCAGGTTCTTTTGAGTTTTCAATTAATCCTGCTTGAGATTTCCTATAAAATTTTTCGGGAGGTATAGCAACTGGTTTTAATTTTTCTATTTTTTTGGTGTTGTTTCCTTTAAACGTACGCATAACAACTATGCCAACTAATAATATTGCAAAAATTATGCCGCCAATCAGCACCCAGTTTGCCATATCTGGCAATTCAGAAGTTAACACTTCCGGGATTTGTTCTTGTATTGGAGTTTGAATAGGTGTTGCTATTGGGGTTTGAATTGGTGTTATAAGAGTTAATGGTGAGGAATACACGGTGGTATTTGTTTCTGTGATTATAGGAGTTTCTCTTGGAGTTTCTGACGGTGTTGGGATAGTTCCTGGATAATTACGATCATATGTTATATCGATTTGTGCCTTATTACCTATATCATCTTCAACTATGTAGTGATACGTTCCATAATCAACATGTGTATATGATAACATGAATCGTCCTGTTGGATCTGCATAACCAACATCTATTGGACCCCAGCTTCTTCTGTTTCCTATTCCTGTTTCGCAATTGTAATAGTCAAAGTCTATATCGGATGCTCGGACACGTCCTCCTGGTCTAAGTCCATTTATTTCCATGTAAATTTCCCATCTACAATCTCCTACACGATTGATAGATGTAACATAACCAGATGGTGATATTGGTGGTGTCTTTACTGGTGTTTCTTTTGGTGTTTCTATTGGTGTTACTATTGGTGTTTCTTCAATTTTATATGCTAGAGCATCTAGTGGGCTCATGGCTATTCCAAGTATAACCAATAAGATTATACTTAATATTTTATTTCTTAACATACTACACCCAATTATAAATCGCTATTAGAAGTCCTCATGCCCATATCCTCCAGAAACTGCTTTGGAGTCACTGTCTTCACCAGATTTTGATTTGTAAAATGTCTATCCTTAGCAATTATTGCTTCAACTTTTTCTTCAGCAGCAATAACTAGGTGAGGGAGGTCTTTTTCCACAATAAGAGATTCGTATTTCTCTTTCTTGCTTTTATGCTGTGCATAATTAATAATTTTAAAGAATGGATTAAGAGAGACCGCTTTCATAAAAAAGTAGCATCTTCTGTCAGCATCAGCCTTAGGCAGCAGCCTCCTTAATACTGCCTTAAGCTCTTCCATACTGTAGTCTGAAATCACCGCTCTTATTTTTCTCTCATTCACCATATCAAGTACAATTCTTGAATTGGAATTTTTTTTGAGAATGCCCATCACCAGCACATTGGTATCAAGATATACCTGCCTCAAGCTTCCTCTTCTCTCGTATTTCATGTATCATTTTATCCAGCTCTTCTTCTGATATTTCCACGTCCTCCTCAGACTTCAGCTTCTTCCAGTAATACTTATGAGGGACGATGAGCACTGAAAGTTCGCTCTCAATCAGTCTTCGAAGTGCATCATTTATAATCTCTGCCTTACTTGTGTACAATCCTTCGGCTATCAATATCTCCATCCTTTCTTCAATGCCTTTTGGCAGCTTTACCTTCACTTCTTCCATTATAATCACCTCTTATCAGATTGGGCTCTACTGTTTTCATTTTTCTTATCTTTAAGGGCAGCTTCTAATTGTTTAGAAAATTCATCAGCAAATTTGCTGAGGTCATCAATCTTAACAAAACCACCTATTCTTTTTATTTCTTTAATTATTTCTTCTGAAGTAGATTTGTTAATAGTCATATCTCCCATGCTCTTAAGAAGGCGTATCGTCCAACGATATTTGACCACCAACTCACGCTGATATCTAAGTGACAGATTCTCTATTTCGAAAGCACCTGAATAAAAACCACCTGTGTACTTCGCAGAAATTTCGCTACTAAAATTCCCTATAATCATCACGAATTTTTCAATCATGTTGGTGTTTTTACTATCAATAGCCCATCTAAAAATATCTTTAAGGCGCAATGTGCACCAGTCTTCTCCATTTAGATCTATACTTTTTTTACGTTCATCTATATATTCTAAATTATCTACCACTGCAATTTCTGCACCAATTTCGGCAATGTCTTTTATAATATTTTCAAATTCACGATTCATTTCATCAATCACTTTGTCTCCCAATGCTTTACTTAAGATATTTCCAATTCCTACCACGGCTATGTCAAGGTCAATTGTATGTCTTATAGTGCTATACATGTTGCATTTACTTGACATTTTAATTTCTTTAAGACAATGTTCAATTAATTTAAGACAAAGATCTTTAAGCGAAGGCACCACAAAGTCTATTGCGAATCTTAAATCTCTGCCCATAGAAGTCGAGGCAATATGTTGGATGCTGGTGACGAAAGCATGATCCACTTCTCTTTCTCTTCCTAATAGCTTGTTTTTACAGGCAGCAACGTACAAATCTCCAAGAATATCAACCGATAATTTAGTTGCATCTTCCCACTTATTTTCCACTGCTTTAACTCCTAAGTCTCCAGTAGATTTTAATACTAGATTTAATGCATCAGTAAGCTTTCTTTCTATAACACTGTGGCCTATTTTTCCAAGGGTATTTATTACAATTTTTGTTTGGTAATTAAGTTTATATTTGCTTGTATCTTGACCAAGACTGAACAATACATTGATTATATGAATAACTGGAATTGGCTCTCCTAACTTTGATCCAAATTCCTCTAAATCATTAAGTCCTATTTCAAATAAATGATAGTCTTCTTCTGCAAGAAATTTTTTAAGTATATATTCTATCTTGGTCAAATCGCCAGGTTTTTTTCCAATAATTTTTATCTTGTCCATAATCTTTCTAATCTTTCTATATAATATTTAACAATATTTTCGGGCTTAATAATTTCTCTGAACCAAAATATATATGGAACTAATAATATTAAACAGATGGTGGTGAAAATAAGACTCATTTTTATCCAGTTTAAAATTTCACGGTTATTATTATAATCGTCTTTAAGTATAAGAATGAGAGGTAAAATGATACTAAAAATGAAAAATACAATATAGATGACTACCCAAGAAGAAAGGATTTTGTCCAATGTGTCAGAGCCGTATTTCACTAATATTTGAGAAGCAATTAATGTAATAGTAATAATAAGCGTGAATGCTGCTGAGAGCCCTTGAGATATGGAACTTAGTAAATAAAGCAAATTTGTATGATCCGCATCATCTGGAGAAAAAGGAATCCAAAAGATGCCTAAAGTAAGGACTAAAAGTATGCAGACTATTGCTTTGATTCTATTTCCCATAAACCGTGCTTTTATCACAGAAGCTACACAAATAAAAACAATAACAATTGCGATAATAGCTGTTTGACTTTGGGCAAGTGTACTAAATAGATAAAGCATACTACTTGCATCAGTATCCTTCAAGCTTCCCCTCCACACTCCTCACAAAAACTCGCCTGCTTCGGCACCGTTAATCCGAAGTGCGGGCATTTCTTCACGCTTGCGCCCGAAGAATCAGGAATCCATCCAGCCATTCCTATTTTTCCCATATTTTTAAGAACTAAACTTTTAGCCAGATTCATTTTACCTTAATCCTGAAGATATACTCTCAAAGTTTCCCTCCGCATGTCGTACAAAATTTCGTTCCGACAGCATTCTCGGCATTGCAGCTCTGGCATAGAATCACCTTTTTTTCCTGCACAGGCATGTTTTGCGCTCCTACGACTACAGGCGCACCGCCAAAACCCCCTCCAACGACGGTTGTCGTGGGAACTGCTGCCTGGCCTCTTGTCACTGCTGTAGCGCCCATCTGCTCCATGCTCTTTGACGCCATCCTCTCGGCCCTGTCAGCGTTCCTGTCTGTCATCTGAACCATCGTGTCTTGGAATTTCTGGTGATCAGTCATGCGTTCCCTATAGAGTTGTTCTGTCCTTTCGGCGCCGTATTTAGCCTTTAATGCCTCTGCAGCAGCAGCACTTTCTTTTGCCTGCAGAGCCAGGATCTGCTCATGGGTAAGCCCTTTTGCAACCTTCATCCTTGCAAGCTCTGCAAACTGGCCGGCAACCGGGTTTACTCCTCCATCTCCCATTGTGGAAAGTAGCGCTTCATCGGTAGCGGCAGATCGGGCCTTTAGACGTCTTTCCTCGATTTCCTGATAGCCCGCGGCATCAGCGCGCTTGGTCGCTTTAAGGTCTCCAAGTGCTTTAATTGCCTTCTCAAGCTCAATATGGTTACGCTCGATCTCTCGTCTTTCGATTTCATCTTCGAGTATGCTGCGTTCACTTGCCATCTGTGTTTCGGAACGGAACGATTCCATTCTTAGGCCCAGGCTATGGCTGTGGGCTAGTTTTTCACGAATTTGGTTTTTAACTAATTGTAAATCCTGGAGATTCTCCTGCAGAATCCGCTGTAACTCTGTTTTTTCATGCTCGCGAATTATGCCTTCCTTGGCGAGGTTGTGAATGAACTTTTTTATCTCATCCTCGTTTTTTAATTTATTGATTTCCTCTTCAGAGACCCTGGCTCGCTCTCGTTTTTTGATCTCAAGCTCTTTGTACTTTAGATCTTCCCGTCTCTCGCCAAGACCCACACCGCCTCTTCCTTTAATAATCTCATCCCAATAGGATTCATTATAATCAAAAGACGGAAGATGGATCAGCTTCATCCCAAGCCTGTTGAGGGTTGTTCTCATATGGTACTCAAAATCCTGCTGTATTTCATTTTTAATTTCAAGATTGCCATATAAGTCATCAAAAGAAAATTGCTTAATTTTTGCCTGAACAATATTTGTCATTTCAGGAACAAGGAATTCGGTCAGGTCAGTTGTTGAAATGTGTTCCCTGCTTTTCATCATATTGGTGAAAAACATTATTGGATTCTCAATATTGATGGAGAGTTTACCCTCTATACCTGCGGCAAAAGCCTCTTTTGTCCTTAAGTTACCTACCTTAAAATCAAGCCGTGTATCAGAGCCATCAATAAGGATAACAGTGGCTTTTTCAGAGAAATTCAGATTCCCTATTTGTTTAAGCAGCCCTCCAGCATCATAGGTTCCGGGCAACAGTTCGCCCATGAACCTTCCTTCCTGAAGAAAGATGGCTTTAGTACCCTGCTCAACTGTGATCTGTTTCCTGAATGTTCCTTTTATATCCTCCAGTTCAAACCGCCGCGCGAAATCATCAGGTTTGCGAGACCACAGCTTTGTTTTTTCCTCTGTTGCAACTGGTCTCTCCTGGCTTCTATCTTCGACTGGGATCTGATTTATTTTTGATCCGCATTCGGAGCAGAATTTATCACCCGGCCCGATACTTGCGCCGCACCCGCTACAAACAGTGCCTGAGAGATTTGAACCACATTCAGCACAGAATTTATCATTCTTGCTATTCTCAGCGCCGCAACTACTGCATTTTGTTTTACCGAACCCGAACATATTTTTCACCTCATTAATAATATTATATCCTTGGCACCTTCACTTCTATCGATCAATTCAGCATTCTTCGATTCTGCGATATTATGGAATGCTGATATGACTATTTTTCTTGGGACTTTATATTTTTCTACCACCTTATCCGCTCTGAATTGAATATCCCCATTCTTAATATCAAGTTTTAGTTTTTCTACGAGGTCGTTTATTTCATCGTCCATCGATAGCGGAGCAAACCATTCAGCAAGGTTCATAGTTTTTTCATCGTTTCTATTGAAAAACATCTGTTTTTCTGCAAGATCAACAAGGTATACACTTGCACTGGAATGACTCATTGTTTCGACGTGGCTCTTTATCTCATCGCTCCATCCTGTCGGACAGGCTAAAACAAGCGCATTATATGATTCGTTGTCCCTTGTATTTATGAAGTTTTTAATTAAATCCGTGACCTCCATTCCTTTCTTTTTATAAACATATCCTTCAAGGTCAAAAGGTACAGAATAAATTATATCAAAATATAGATCATTATGGCTTTTTATTATACCTCTCATAGTCTTTGCGACAATCTCATTCTCCATTAAGGTCAATTTCCAGTCCTTTTCACAATAAGAATTACTTGATACAGGGCTCGTTATGCTTTTAGTCGCCAGTCTTGAGCGGATCAGGGTGAAATATTTAAGCTTTATAAACTCAACCTCTTCCCTTGTAAGTATTTTTTCACGAATCTTATCCTGGTTTTCGTTTATAATATTCTCTATTGCTTCCTGCGTTCTCTCAAGCCGGGCTAATTTTTCACTTACCGTTTCCTCTAATCTGGATATATTCTGTAATTCTTTTGCCAGGATCTCTTTTTGGCCAGGATCAACTTCGTTCTGTTTCTTCTCAAGTTCCTGTTTTTGAGCCAGTACCTCAGCCTGTTGTGCCTTTAAAAGCTGCACTTTTTTGGCGAGTCCTTTTGCCTGCGAGAGGACATCCCCCATCTCTCCTGCATTCCTGAAGAACAAAGGTCTTTTTTCCATAGCCTCACCTATGCAAGATTTGTCAGGTAGTCATTCCTGTCAGAGAAAATATTCCTTATTTTATCAACACTTCGTTTCATTTTTCTAGTCTGAATGATGATATCGGATGTCTTTCCATCCAGAACGTTGTCATACACTAAATCACAGGCTTCTGTTATGACTACCAGTTCATCCAGAAGCTTTGCATCAAACTCTATCATCCGGATAATGTTTTTGCTATCAACGTGGTCCTGAACGAAGAGGGGGGACATTCCATACGCTGCATTTTCGATCTCCTTTTTCACTAAATCTATAGCGTTTGATATATCTTTAATATGCTCCACAACATCCCTTTTCTCATCTTTATAAGCAAGATCGCTGACTTCTGTTAGCGTTTTATATGATTTTTCAAGTTCCCGTGATAACTTCTCCCTTACTGCCTGATCTGTGTTCAACCTGTTCTTCTTAGCCCGGTAATCATATCCCGGGATAACCGATCCAAGAATCTTCTCTGCTGCAGGTTCAACTGCATTTTTTACCTTAGTCCAAAAACCCTGGCCTTTTAGACGTTCCATTTTTTCCATAATAACACCCTTTAATCAATTTAAACTGAATTTATATTTAGAGTATCTGTATATAATAGTTATTACTTGGAAAGCTGAACGATGGGAGGGGTAGTTACGGGAAAGGCGTAAATGAAGCTAAAAAGGCTGTGCGGCTTCACTGCACACAACCCTCAGCTTTCACATGAATGTAAACCTTATGGTTACAAGTGGTAAAAAGGTAAAGTGGAAAGTAACTACAGGCTCCTCAGAAGGCGAAAGCCGAGGACGTAGCCGCGGATGCCCGGGTCGTCGCTGTCGCGATTCGCTGAACGGCAGACCACAGCGTAGTTGTTCCAGCCTCCACCCCGAACGACACGGTAGGAGCCATCTCCTTTCCATGCACTGCCGTCCGTGGGCGCGCCGCATATTCTTTAAGGCGCATTTAGATCCTTTCTCCTATCTTTTTGAGTATTTCTACAAAGGTCGGTTCGTCTGAGGGTTTTATATAGTCTCCTTCATGCACATGATGAGGAAAAGTCTCAATTTCAGAATGATGAGGTGCATTGTCCCATCTTGTAATCAATATTTTTTCTTTGTTCTGCCAGTGATAGGAATAATCTATTCTGTGCAGACTGGAATCAACATATTCAAAGACATGAAGTTCTGAATCATCTCTCAACTCGATTACAAATCTGATGAAACCCCTGTTCACACCAACGAATTCCCTGACAAGCCGGAAATGTTTTACAGAAGGATTCTTGTTTGTAATTTTTTTTAAGAACTCAAAATAATCATCAATCATCCAATAGCCTCTATCAGCACCTTTTTTTCCTCTTTTAGCTCATTATATAGTTCTGCCGAGGCTTTCCATTCGAAAAAATCCATGTCGTCGCCAAGTGCTCCACTCAAAAATTTTTTGTAGAATTCTTCAGTTTTCATGCCATATTTTTTCTCAAAATATTTCATACTGGCGTTAATATCGTTTAACTTCTGGTTTATCTCCTCTATCTTGGATTTGATTGTCCTGATGACCGCATTTTTCACTAAATCTTTAGTAACTCCTGTGTTCCTTATTTCCGCTGCCAATTCTATCACCTGCTGTACAATTCTATTATATATTTTATAGAGACTCTTCTTTATATGAACGTATCCCATTGAATAAATGAACGGCTGTCATCCTGCCAGAAATTTTTCACGCCTGTCCTTCGGATGGATTTTCACCGGTGGGCTGGCGGCTGACGCACGCCAGCACCGCCCTGTGTGCTTTTCGCTTGTTAAGTGAATATTGTGTGTAAGTGGTAAAGGGGTAAAGTGGAAAGTAGCTACAAAATCCTCAGGAGGCGAAAGCCAACGTCGTAGAAGCGGGCGCCGGGGGTGCCGTCGCGGCGGGCTGCAGAGCGAAGGTCCCGGGCGAAGCAGCCCCAGCTACCGCCCCGAAGGACCCGGACGGAGACACCTCCTTCCCACGCACTGCCATACGTCGGTGCGCCGTTATAGCTATTGGAGTTGTACCGTCATGAGTGAAATAAACAAAATCCAGATCATCCCATAATCGCCTTCTGCTTCAGAAGCGTTTTTGGCACATAGAATTTCTCAGATGTCCCCGGTAAGATGCGTCTTACAGTCGGGGCGCCTGCGCTGGCAACCGAGGCCGCTACTTCCTTGTTCCCAAGTACAATGCCGATTGCCTCGTTTCTGAATTGAGAAGGTATTACCTCATCTGTAAAAGCAATCTGAGCACCGTAATGTCCTATGGATGCATCATTCGGCACAGATGCTTTTACTGTAAATTTCTGGCTTCCACCTGCCTCTATCTCAGCACTGCCTGGTGTAACAGTTACCCACTCTTTTTCCATCATATGCTTCAATGATCCTTGGATTTCTAGGCGGTATCATAGTAGTGATCGGAGTTGTGACCTACCTGAGCTATCAAAGCGACATCAATGCAGCACGAGAGCGTGTGCTGGCAGGCAGCAAGGTCATCGAAACCGCCTCTGGCCCGGTCGAATACGCCGATATTGGGGATGGTTATCCTGTGCTGGTGGTACATGGAGCTGGAGGTGGTTACGACCAGGGCGTTATCCTATCGAAAGTGTTGTTGAATGATGATTTCCGTGTGATTGCCCCTTCACGATTTGGTTTTTTACGTACTCCACTACCTGATAATGCCTCATTTGCTGCACAGGCTGATGCGTTCGCATATCTGCTGGACGAGCTGAACATCAGCAGGGTAGCCGTCGTGGGAATCTCTGCAGGTGGACCATCAACTTTGCAGTTTGCCTTGCGCTATCCTGACCGGATTTCATCCATGGTTTTGGTTTCAGCGGTTGTCCACAAGGAAAAACCGATGAATTTCAGGGATAAAATAATCCATAATGTGATATTCAAGTCGGATTTCATCTTCTGGTTAATCACAAAGTATTTTGAGTCTAACCTGATTTCATTTTTTGGAGTGACTCCAGAAGTACAGGCCAGACTAACTCCAGAGGAGAAGTACTGGCTTTCTGATATCCTTATTCCGGTGATGCATCCAATTAGCCAGCGGCAAGCAGGTATGGTTAATGATAGGACTAACTTTCCTTTCCTTGATTACCCTCGATTGCTACGCTAACTCCCTCTGAGCTTGTGACCACTGTTCTTACCGTTATTCCCAGAACAATAAACAACCCTGCAATCAACAATCCTGTTATCAACAGGATGCCGAGTAGCGCCAGCCGATTTTTTATTCTTTTTTCCATTCTCTTTTCACCTCTATATTTGGAGCCACTTTTGGCGGCTCTACCTGCCTATAGGTTGGAATACCAGAACTATAATGTATGTGAAACCAGTTTCCAACTGGTTACTAATAATGTTTTGGTTAAAAACATCATTAAAATCTCATCAACATGCGCCGCACCGTTATCCAGCGCTGAAGGCTGTATAGAGACAGGCGTCACAAGAGATTGCTATAACTACGAATCTGTTCGTAGCTTAAAAAAACGGTTTTTATCTCACAATCGATATCTCTTCCCCGCACCTGGGGCATTTATTATCCTTTATATTGTATTCACTGATGATATAGCCTGTGCGGTCAATCAGCAGAGCATTGCATTCAGGGCAGTACGTGTTCTCATACCTGTGCCCCGGGACATTCCCGAGGTAAACAAATCGCAGGCCCTCTCTCTTTGCAATATCATGGGCCATCTCCAGTGTCTCTACCGGAGTTGGATTCGCATCCTCCATCTTGTACATGGGGTAGAATCTCGTGAAATGTATGGGGACATCTGTTCCCAGGTTATCATGCACCCATTTCACAAGCTGCGTGATCTCCTCTTGAGAATCATTCCTTCCTGGTATAATCAGGGTTATAACCTCAACATGCATACCCAGCTCCTTTGCCAGTCTGGTAGATGCAAGGACTGGCGCAAGTCTTGCACTGCATATTTTTCTGTAGAAACTATCAGAAAATGATTTGATATCAACACGGTAAGCATCAAGATAAGGCGAGATGCGCTCTAAAGCCTCAGGCGTGATATAGCCATTGGTCACATAGACTGTCTTCAGTCCTGCTTCTTTTGCAAGTACTGCGCTGTCATACGTATATTCATGCCAGATGGCAGGTTCGTTATATGTCCATGAGATAGATCTACATCCTGCAGCCAGGGCACGCCTGATAGCCTGCTCTGGCGTTATCTCTTTTGTGTACGCCTGGTCAAGCCTGATCTGCGAGATATCCCAGTTCTGGCAGTGCTCGCATCTGAAGTTACATCCGATACTGCCCAGGGAATAGGAGAGCGTACCGGGCAGGAAATGGTAGAGCGGCTTTTTCTCAATCGGGTCTACGGCCTCGCTTGATATGGTATTATAGATAATTGTATGGATTTTCCCATTAATATTCTTTCGAGTTCCGCAAAACCCCAGCCTGCCTTCCAGTATCCTGCATCTCTGCTCACATATATTGCATCTGGCTCTGTTATCCGCAAGCGGATCAAAAAGTACGCCTTCTTTAACACTAGGCATACATCTCCGGCCTGCTCTCTATCTGTTTTGAGCGTTTCTTTCTCAATTCGTTCTTGATCTCTTCATAGTATACCATTATATCAGATGTGATCGACGGTCCTGTCTCATTTATTGCAGCCAGGAAATGCAGATGTCTGACATTTTGTGCATTTATATCCTCCCGCATGGCAAAGCGTCCCGCTTTCTTGCATATAGCCGCTATATCAGCACCTGTGAAACCTTCTGTAAGCTTAACAAGTTCATCAAGATTAACATCCTTGGCAAGTGACATCTTTCTTGTGTGAACCTTAAAGATCTCAAGCCTTGTCTTTGCATCAGGTACAGGAACGAGTATCATCTCATCAAACCTGCCCGGGCGCAGAAGAGCAGGATCGATAATATCAGGTCTGTTGGTAGCCCCTATGACCACTACGCCGCGCAGTTCCTCAAGTCCGTCAAGCTCTGAGAGCAGTTGGTTAACTATCCGCTCTGTTACATGAGGCTCACCGAGTGCTGTTCCCCTCATTGGAGCAAGGGCATCAAGCTCATCGAGGAATATTATGGACGGGGCAACCTGACGTGCTTTCTTGAAGATCTCTGCTATATGCTTCTCAGATTCGCCATACCACTTGGATAGTATATCGCTGCCCTTTACAGTTATAAAATTAGCCTCGCTCTCATTGGCTATGGCCTTTGCAAGCAGGGTCTTACCTGTGCCTGGCGGCCCGTACAAGAGTACGCCTTTCGGGGCTTCTACGCCTATCCTGCGGAAAGACTCACTGTATCTAAGAGGCCACTCCACAACTTCGGTGAGTAAGGATTTTACATTATCAAGTCCTCCGATATCATCCCATGTCACATTTGGCACTTCAAATAATATCTCGCGCAGTGCTGATGGCTGGACCTCCTTCATGACATCCTCAAAATCAGAGCGCGTGACGATCAGTTTATCCAGCGTCTCTTTCGGTATCTCATTCTCTTCAAGATTGATCTCAGGGAGGATCCGGCGCAGTGAATTCATTGCAGCTTCGCGGCACATGGCTGCGATATCAGCACCTACGAACCCGTATGTACGGTCAGCAAGGTCACCGAGACTAACATCCTGGGCCAGCGGCATCCCGCGGGTATGGATCTGGAGGATCTCCAGGCGTCCCTCACGGTCAGGTACCCGAAGCTCGATCTCGCGATCAAACCTGCCAGGGCGGC
Source organism: Candidatus Methanoperedens nitratireducens (assembly GCA_020724545.1). Taxonomy (GTDB): domain Archaea; phylum Halobacteriota; class Methanosarcinia; order Methanosarcinales; family Methanoperedenaceae; genus Methanoperedens; species Methanoperedens nitroreducens_B. The sequence continues at coordinate 62,023 of DYGR01000010.1, read as the reverse complement.
GAAGAGCCATATCCAGTGCCTCAGGGCGGTTGGTAGCGCCTATCACAATCACGTTCTTCCTTGTTTTCAGCCCATCCATGAGCGAGAGAAGCTGAGCCACCACGCGCCGCTCTACTTCTCCAGTGACCTCGGCTCTTTTCGGAGCAATACTGTCTATCTCATCGATGAAGACTATAGCCGGGGCGTTTCTTTCAGCATCTTCAAAAGCCTCACGCAGCTTATGCTCGCTCTCCCCATAGTACTTTGACATGATCTCAGGGCCGTTGATAGTAATAAAATAGGCATCGCTCTCATTTGCCACAGCTTTTGCCAGCATGGTCTTCCCTGTGCCAGGCGGCCCATGAAGGAGCACACCTTTTGGAGCATCAATACCAAGCCTATGGAACAGCTCAGGATGTTTTAGAGGCAGCTCTATAATTTCCCTGATCCTGGTGATAGCCGGCTTTATCCCGCCCAGGTCCTCATACATGACCTCTGGTATTTCCCGCTCAAGCGCTATAGCCTCTGGTAAGAGCTCCATCTCTGTCATATCTGTTATTTTAACGATTCCTGAAGGTGAGGTAGAAGCGACCTGGAGTTTTATCTCTCCAAGACCAAAGGATGGGGACCCAAAGAAATCCTGGAATATATGCTCAAGAACCATATCATTGCCAAACGATTCTTTGGGTCTTCGCACGCTCGTAGTTGAGATAATATCTCCCTTTGAGAGAGTCCTGTTATAGAAGATAGCCCGCAGACTCTCGCTGGGCGCATAGATATGGATATTCTGTGCTACTGGAGAGAGAGTGACCTTTTTTGCTTCTTTCCATTCTGCTCTCTTGACCTCTATATATTCTCCAATACTTGTTCTTGCATTTGTGCGTATCAGCCCGTCCATCCTTATAACATCAAATCCCTCATCCTGAGGGTATGATCTTCCCACGGTAGCAGAGGTTGTACGTTCCCCTTTTAATTCAACAACATCAAAGATATTTATTCCTATGATATTCCTGAACTTCTCATCTATCCTGACAATTCCTTTTCCGACATCTCTCTGATCTGCTTCAGCTACTCTTAATCGTACTGATCTGTCCATGATTCCCCTGTTTATATTTGATTTTTATTTCATTAAAAGCTTACTAGAATAAACTTCTGTTATTTATGCTGCTCATGTTAATGATATTACCTGTGCGGTTCATGCCAGTATTATTACTTATGCTGTTCATGCTAGTGCTTAGTGATTTATATTAAAAGTATCTATAAGAAGAAAAAATTAACTGAAGATCATATGACTCAGAGAGTATATGAATCTATGTAGATCTTCATATATCATTCTTCATCTCATAAAAGTCTGCTTCCTGCCCGGTCCCACTGAGATATACTCTATACTAGCTCCCATTAAATGCTCAATTAACTCTACATATTTCCTTGCATTCTCTGGAAGTTCAGAGAAACTTTCTATATCTGAGATATCCTCATTCCAGCCCGCAAGTTCATTATAAACTGGCTTACATATGGACAGTTCATCAGAAAGCTCTGGAGGATAATCTATGGTTCTGCCGTCCTGATCATATCCCACGCAGATCTTTAATGGATCAAGCCCGGTCAGGACATCAAGTTTTGTGAGAGCCACAGATGTATATCCATTAAGATCAATGGATTTTCTTGCAAGCGGCAGATCAAACCATCCGCATCTTCTCGGCCGCCCTGTCGTTGTGCCAAACTCCCCTCCTTTTTCACGCAGGTGTTCTCCAGTCTCATTATTCTGCTCTGTCGGTAGCGGCCCCTCTCCCACGCGCGTGATGTAAGCCTTGATCACCCCAATCACGTTATCCACCTTCGTTGGCCCGACGCCGAGTCCTGCACATGCCGAACCAGCTACAGTGCTTGAGGATGTGACAAATTTTTGCGTGCCGTGGATGAAATCAAGGTGGGATCCCTGCGCTCCTTCTGCAAGCACTTTTTTCCCCTCTTTTAATGCCATGTTTATCTCCCTTGATACATCGGTGATGTAGGGCTTCAATTTCCTGCCGATCTCCAGGTACTCATCTATCCCCTCTCTCGCAACTCCAGGGTCTCCTCCCAGTTCTTTTATAGCATTCTCTTTCTGTGGAGCGATCTCATCAAGCCGCCTCAGGAAGCGGTTCTTATCCGCTATGTCCGCCATCTGTATCTCATCGCGCCCCACTTTATCGATATAAGCATAACCTATTCCTCTGTTCGTAGTTCCTATCTTCACGGCGCGCCTTGATTCTCGCAAACTGTCAAGCGCTACATGATAGGGCATTATAATGCTTGTCTTTGCATCGATACCGAGCTTTTCAGGCGTCACATCCACGCCGCTCTCAGAGAGCATGGAGAGCTCTTCCATCAGTATCTTCGGGTTCATGACCGTGCCAGGGCCTATAAGGAGGCGCGCGCCAAAAAGCACGCCAGAGGGTATAAGATGCAGCTTGTAGGTTCTTCCTTCGGCTACGACGGTATGTCCTGCGTTATCCCCGCCCTGGAACCGGGCTACGATATCGTACTGTGAGGCCATCATATCAACGATCTTGCCCTTGCCCTCGTCACCGAACTGTGCGCCTGTTATTATTGTGAACATATTCTAAATCGCCTGCTTCTTGGCGGGAGAGATGATAAGGTTATTTCTTCATATATTCCCTTAAAACAATCGTTGCATAACTACCCTTCTGTAAAGAGAACTCAAGCGTGACCTTTGTCTTTCCTGCATTAATCTCATCTTCTTCAACACTGAATTCAGGCCTGATGAGCAGTACTATCTCCCTGCGCCGTCCTCTTGAGGACAGCTCAGGCATAGCAGGGACTTTAAAACCCTCAGGATCGATCTTTAACTCCTGGACAACCCCTCGCTCAATATCACCGGGCGCGCCCTGCGCAAAATCCATATCATACCCCACAAGAGGCGCTGTTGCAAATGCGCGCCCCCTTCTTATCAGGTTATTAATCCCGTCCAGGTTATCCAGCGTGACCCTCTGCAGGCGGGAAGTATCAGGCAAACCAACCTCATTCTTAAAACACACTATATCCCCATCATAAGCCTCGTTTATCGATAGACCAGAGGCAATGCGGCGGCTCAGGATGATATTGAATATATACGATTGATAGGCATGCAGGAACATCCTCTGCAGGTTCGGGGACAATACCCTGAATGCACCGATATAATCATCCGGATGGGCAACAAGGTGGTTCATCATAGCCCTCTCGAACTGAAGGCGAACAGGGTATGTCTTCAGTCCCTCTTTAAAATCGCCTGTATCCCATACATACTGCCGCGCCTTTCTTATCTCATCGGGCTCATCCGGGAAGGACTTTGCTATATATGTCAGGGCAGCTTCTTTGAGATCCCCGCGAACAATGGCCTCACCCACCACATGCGTCAGGGGCCTGGTCTCCCCGAATCTCTGGACACCAAAGAAATTCGGCGCACCTTTCTCAAGCTCCTGCGATATGGCTTTTACCCTGGCAGTCGTTTCATCCAGCGGTAGCTCAATATCCCTTATTGTTATTCTAAATCGGTTTCCCCACAGATCTCCAAGGCTTATCTTATTATTCGACCGCCCGACTACCTTCAGATCCACATCCTTTAATCGCACAAGCGCCAGATCCTGCTCACTTATATCCCTGATGCTGATTCTCTGTCTGGTAAGGGCGCGTTTGTCCTTTGTACCTGCCCATCCAAACCTGTTCTGGCTTACCCTGAGGATACGCGAAAGGTCGCGTACAAGATGGTGTATGTCCCAGTTTCGTTTCGTAAGTTCTACTATCAGGTAGTTCCCGCCTGTACTTTCGATCCTGTTTGTGAGTTCTTCGACAATGAAATCCTCGATCTCCTGCCGTATTACTCCTCCGATGCCCTGAGTCCTGGTATAATATAAACTTATGCCGATTGCGTTATCTATACTTATGATAATTACTCCTGTAATATGAGTGAAGTATGTATAATGGCGCTATCATAGTTTAAAATAGTCGTTCCCCAAGATAAATCACTTGCCTTAAACAGATTGATAAACAAAATTATAATTGGATGGTGACCTGATTGAACTTTATTAGAAAATTCCAGCCCTCTGATTTCCCATCGGTTATCGATATAGAAAGAAGGATATTTAATGAGCATGACCCCTATCTCTATATGCAGTTCTATGAGACATGCTCTGAAGGTTTTATGGTAGCTGAAATCAATGGTATAGTCGTGGGCTACGTTGTGGGATTCCAGACTTCAAGAAAGACAGGGCGCATATTTTCCCTTGCTGTACTCCCTGAATACCAGAACCGAGGGATAGGCAGCAATCTTTTAGAAGAGATTATAAATAATCTCCGCCAGAGAGGGGCTTTTGAAGTTATTCTTGAGGTTCGCGTGAGTAACATAAAAGCAAAAAGATTCTATGAGAGGCACGGGTTTTACCAGGTCAGGGTTTTGAAGAGATATTATAATGATGGTGAAGACGCCTACCTGATGAGATTAAGCTTGAGGCCGCAGAGTAGCTAATAGAATCAGAGATCTGGATAATGGCATTGTATATGTACCTGGACTCCAATATCAATTATTGGGGTTCGTTAATATGGTTAATATGAGTAAACGCGCTATTATTACAATGGCGATGATCTTTCTTGTCGCAGGTCTTATCGGAGGGTACCTTATCCCGAGACCTCTTGACACAGGAGAGATACAGCCGCAACTGATCAATGTGGAGGATCGCTACAGGCAGCCATTTGAAAATAGATTTGGATTTCAGGCTGAATTTACCACGGTTGCAGCAGTACCAACAGGTAGCGTTCAACTGTTCAGATTTGATGAAATAGATTCTAACCAGCATCCTGATCAGAACCATTTTCTTTATTTTCTTGATGGCAGAGCAACAGGAAACATAGGCGGTGTACAGAGTGATATCGGGCCAGGTACTCTGTTGATAGTTCCTGCAGATGTTCCCTATTCCTTCAGGAAGGTAGGAGATGAACCTGTGAACTTTATCCTGTTCTCATCACCTCCGTTCGGGTAATCAGGATACGAAATGGCTGGGAGAATAGAACTGTAGCACGTCCGGTCATCAACTTTACCATTTATTAACTGAAAGGTCACAATTGCCCTTCAGTTCTTTTTCACGGCCAAAGAGTTCGGGATTGGTGGAGGGTAGTTTGGCGAGGGATATTTTCTCAGGGGCTAACGGAACATAGCTTTCCACCTGTGCCACCTTTGAAGCGCTTTCTAGGATACTTGCCACTTCTTCGGATATAATTGGTATTTCCTAGCAAGGCCATTCATCTCAACAGGGTCAGCAGTTTGAGTTATTATTTACTTTATACATTATTATCGCAATTGTCAGTATTTAAATTATATAAACATAAATATTGCCGTAGTTGGGCGCATAGCTTTCAGTAATTTCGGAAGGGGGTTCATCTGTATGGCACTATATAAGTAGTATAAACGCCAAGGGGGAACAATGACCCATTACCTTGGCGAGCTATTACTCTACTGGTGTCCTTCCTGCAACCTCCCCGTACTTGGGAGAACCTGCGCCTGCACAGCCAGTACAGGTAAGATCGAGATAACCCCGCCAGGTGATATCAGACCGGCTTTTAAGTACGATATTGATCTTATCAACAGGACTACCGAGAAACAGTTCGGTATAAAATTAATTCCTGAAGGTAAGCTTGTAGTCCTGAACAAGGCACCGTACGAGGACAGGATGGATGAGGTGGTCTTTGATGGCGCAATCATGGGCTCACTTCGTTTTGAACTTGAGAAAATGGGATGGGTATTCATCCCAAGGCTTGAGGGAGCAAGGCTGCTTACAGGGGGAATGAAATGGGTAGTCGTGGATGAAGGGGCAGTCGATTTTATTATAAAAGGGGCTTCAGTGCTCGCACCCGGAGTTAATGATGCTGATATAAGTATCATCGAGGGTGATGAGGTCATTGTGCTTACGCCACACAAAGAGGTCATTGCAACAGGCAGGGCAAGAATGAGCGCAGAGCGGATGCTCACTCATGAAAAGGGCATTGCTGTAAAAACACGCTGGAACGGGAAACCTGTGCCTGTGGAACACCAGCCGGGAGAGAAAAGCTGGGATGATGCTGTGGCTGCAAATATGCATATATTGAAAAAATTTGAGGGAAAAGCGCATAGTTTCATAAAGAACGTGATCAAGACCTCTAACAGACCGGTAAGCGTCTCATACTCTGGTGGAAAGGATAGTCTTGCCACTCTGCTTCTTGTTCACGACGCAGTTGCACAGTTCGATATACTTTTTGCTGATACGGGCCTTGAGTTCCAGGAGACTATAGATAATGTAAAACAGACAGCAGAAGAGCTCTCTTTGCCTCTTGTATCTCATTCATCTGGTGATTCATTCTGGCAATCAATAGATAATTTTGGACCGCCCACAGTAGAGGCAAGATGGTGCTGCAAGGTCTGCAAACTCGGGGCGATAGCGCAGTTAATCGAGAATAACTATGAGGATGGTTGCCTTACATTTATAGGACAGAGAAAATACGAAAGCGAAATAAGGGCCAACAGCGAGCACATCTGGAGAAATCCGTGGGTGGGCAACCAGATAGGGGCTACCCCTATCCAGAACTGGACCGCATTGCATGTGTGGTTATATCTTTTCTGGAAAAAAGCAAAATATAATCCTTTATATGAGGAGGGTTTTGACAGGATCGGATGCTGGCTGTGTCCTTCAGCAAGCATGGCGGATTTTTCTCGCTTAGCAGAGGTTCACCATGAGTTAAGTGAGAAGCTTGAGAGATACCTCAGGGAATATGCTGCCCGGAATGGATTACCCGATGAATGGGTAACATACGGCTTCTGGCGCTGGCAGGTTCTTCCAAAGTCGATAAGATCGATCGCAGAAAAGATGGGTATTGATATTATCCCAAAACCTGAGAAAAAACCAGTTCATTTTACCATGACAGTGGGCTACAGGCCTTGCAAAGCAGGCGGGATAACAGCAGAAGGCAGCTTCGGTACGTCCCTGAATCTCCCGGAGGTTTCAGAGACAGGACTGCTCAGGGTAATCGGAATTACAAATTCCATTGATGGGGTAATTCTTACACAGCGAGGGGAGGAAAATGTGCATGTATATGCGAGCGGTACAGTGGTGGCAAGAGGCAGGGATGAGAAAAACACAAGACAATTAATCGAACTTGCAGAAAAAACTATATGGCGCATCCTATCATGTACAGGATGCGGGGTATGTGTGGGCCAGTGTAAAGAGCGTGCGATCAGCATCAATGGCACGGCAAGAATCAACGAGAGATGTACACACTGCGGAAAATGCATTCGGGCATGTCCTGTGGTGAAGTTTGGCTCATTTATTTAAATACGTGCAGTAATTAAGAATCAATGATCCATATCCTCGAAGGAGCGGCATTTATAGATAATCTGGATGAATTCCTGCATAAGATCAAGAAAATAAGTAAAGAGATAAATATAACCATACAGGCGCTTGATGCCGATAAATTGGCAGGCGAGAAGCATATCAGGTTCGCAGTAGAAAAAGCAATAAACTCATTCAAAACAGGCAGAAATATAGCAAACGATCTTGATAAAGAAATAATGCTCTATGCCTCAGGAACGCGGCAGATAAGTAGAGCGATTAGGCTTGGAGTACATAAGGGGGAGAATAACATTGTCCTGGTTGCAGTCGGGGAAGACCATGCAATACCAGGACTTGATGAACTATTTAATGAAATAAAACCCGGGCATGTGCTTCAGTATAATGAATCCAAGAAAAAAGCAATCATGCAGGCCTTCGGTATCACTAAAGAAGAAATAGAAGCTGTGGGCGATGAGAAAATCCCTGAACTTGTATTAGAGAGGGTCGCACTCGTAGATGTGATTAAGTAGTATAGCCGCGAAAGAATCCCCAATAACGATTTTAATAAATAAGTATATAATGTACTACACCACAAACGAAACTTTAATAACCATATAATTACGTTCAGATAACCACGCTCCGATAGTGTAGCACGGCCAATCATGTCAGACTCTCACTCTGACGACTGGGGTTCAAATCCCCATCGGAGCATAAAGGGGCCTGTGTGGCCATATCATCACCATGAGTACCATGGTAATACTGAGCACAATCACAACCTGAAAGGGCATAAGACCTGCAGACTTAAGGTGATACCTGGCCAGGCCTCCAGGAGCTCAGTGCATTACCACGGCCACGCTTACCGAAGTACAAACGTGAAAAATATATCCTATTTTAGTCGGGACCTGGATTTTTTCTTGGTCTGCCCAGATGCTTTCCCTTTGCCCTGGCTGCCTCGATACCTGCTCTCTGCCTCATCTTCAGCGTGAGCAGCTCATACACAGACAGCCCCACAGAGATCCACCATATCAAAAAATCCCCTGGAGTCCTGGTACGATTTGCCACAAAACCTTCAGTAAGGCTTTCTACCACAACCCCGAACTCATCGCATAACCAGAAGAATTCCAGTAATTCCCTGGGATCCCGACCAAGGCGGTCCATCTTCCAGACCGCTACCTTCTTGATCAATCCGTTCATGATCGCCTGTATAAGTTTACGATATCCTTTCCTGTCAGGAGAAGATCCGCTCTCTACATCAGAGAAAATTTCACTGATACCTGCAGCAGCAAGTGCATCTCTTTGCAGTTGAGGGTTCTGATCGTCTGTGCTGACTCTCATATACCCCACAACCCCCCTGGAAGACCCTGCACCTGCCGGCAAGTTCACATTCACCGTCCGAGCAGCAGTCGACCCGGATCCTGAGCGCATGACAGTATCCGCTCATTTGACCGGCGGGGTGTATCTAATCACGATATCACCTGGATGTGCAAAAACTTCCTTCTGGTCTACGATGGCGAACTCCACTTTACCCCCGGCCTTCCAGCCTTTTGCCTCCACGATATCCTTTGACAGTGTGACCGAGTACTTCCCATCAGAACCATACTGGATTTTTGGCACCTTAATATCACCAGTCAATATCATTGTATATATAGATAAAAAAAATTATGAAGTAATGGATATATATCACTGAAACTAACGCTATTTTTGAGATATTAAAAGGTCTACCTTTTTAATTCATCTCTGTGCAAGGAATATACTCTTTGCACAGACTATATATAGAAAACGTGCGTTTCTGGAATTATGAGCCTGCAGATTGGAATACGAAGGCAGCAGGGCAGAGGACATACTAGCAGAATAAAAATCCCCTGTCCGAAATGTGATGGCTATTATCTCAGGGCCGTGTACGTGAAGGACCATCCAGCACAGGCTAAAACCGAATGGCGCAGAGTTGGTTTGTATTGTGACGGCTGCAGGTATTTCGAGCCAGTCGAGAAGCCTGTGGACCTGGAAGTCATAGAGAAATATCCTGTCCTGGAGCATGTAGTTGATGCACTGAACCCATACATGCATACGGTTAAGGGCCTCTATCTTCACGGCAGCAGGGTGAGAGGAGATTACAGGGAAGATTCTGATTATGACCTGTTACTCATTACCCAGGATAAGATCGAAAAGGATCTTAAAGCTGAAATGGAAAAGTACAATATCCAGCTTGAATATTTCACTTTAAAGCAGGCTAATAAACAGCTCGAGTTAGAACCTGCATATCTGTTAACCGTCCTCAGACAGGGTATCCCTCTGATCGGCGCAGACCTTCAGAAGCAGCTTCTCAGTAAAAAGGTGAATGATATCGCTCTTCTCGCTGAAATAGACGAATGCATAAAACGGCTGCGGTATCTTAAAATAGCAGTGAGAGGGCATAAACCTGATGATGAGGGCAAAGCCAGGATTTTTCTTTATACTATGCGGCGTTTGAGGCGCGCTTATTATATCAAACAGCTTTACGATAAAGATATGCCGCCCCTGTCTGAAGAGTTCAAGAGTTATTATAAAGGCGATTTTGAGCAGATCCATAAGCTGTACAGAATAGTGCGCGACCTGCAGCTTGATGAGAAAGATATGAATGAAACGGAAAGAACAGAAATACCTGAGGGAATTAAGAGGATGACAAAAAGCATGCTCAAAGAGCTTCTGAGTTCAGTATATGCCTACGTAAAAGATGCGGATGAAAAACTTGTTGAAATATATCTTGAAACCCATCCTGAATGATCACCAGTAGACTATCACGATTTCATCATCAGAGGACTTTCTCTTTTTCTTCCTGTTGAGCAATCTCTGAGTTTCATCAATATCTCTGTCAAATTTTCCTATCTCTTTAGGATAATAATCTTTTTTTAAATGTTCGTCTGTTGTCTGTTCCTGTTTGTCCAGGTGGATATCTCTCTGCTTTCTAAGCCCATTGAGCCTTTTTTTCAGTCTCTTTTTTCTTCCCATACCGATCCAGTTCCTTTCATTCAGGCAAATAATCTTTTCTTTTTAAACCCAATACTATGCGCCTCCTGATCGGGCAGGAAGTACATATCCTTGGATCCCAACTGTGTAACGAAGCCATCAATATACATTGTACCATACTGACCATATAGCTCAATTGCAGAGCTTCCTACAAGCAGATAGGACCTGTCATATCTCTGTAGATCAAGGGTGATCTGGTAAACTCCGTTTGGATAGCATTTACCCATCAGAGCAAACCCAGCACTGTTCTTGATAATGATTCTAAAGCCGGTAGAGATAATCACCCCGCTTGGAAGTCTCAAGTAGCCTGCAATGATATTACCGTATATTCCACCAGTCAGAGGGAAATCATCGCCTGATATCTCCCTGCCACTGAGAGCATCACCCGTCCAGGCAAACCAGGGATTTCCTTCAAGAGCATAGCTGTCACCTGTATGCTCAATCCCGCTCAAAGTCTCAGGGCTGAAAGAGTCCCAGATTCTAGCAGCCAAACCAAATGGCTTCCCATAATAACCATCTGCTTTGCTGACCAATTCAAATGCATTCCCCGATGTGCCATCCACAACTGTAACGTCAGTTACATCGCGAACAGCATAATCCCCTGCATTCAGTGCAACTCTGATATACGTGCCTGTTGGTGTGCTTGCCGGGATGCTTGTAGTTACAGTCGTAACTTCAGGAGGGTTGCCGTCCTGGTCTACATAGGTAGTGCTCACGTCTATGCTTGTTGCTATCGCTGTTGTTGTCTTTACCCAAAGCTCAAGCCCAAAAGGGTGTGAACTACCGTCAACAAATCCAGTACCGACAGTGTAGCTCCCGAATAATACTGGCATGGTTAAGCGACATATTTTATTGCATAATTGATCCTGTTTACGCTATCGGGGCTATCAAGAGCTTTCATCAGGAACTTTTTAGTCTCCCCTTCGACAGCTACAACATCACCGTCTATCAGTCCCACGGTCTCAGACCAGGGAAACCACAATTCTCCCTGAAAGATCGGGGTTAGCTGATCTGAAACATTGTGAATAATCGGCTCGACATAATACACTTTACCATTGCCACTGCTCTTGAAGGCATAATAAGTAGGTGTTGGTACAAAACTTATCCCGTTCCCGTTTACGCCAAACCCCCCTAAACGGGTTGCTGTATCAGGGTACTGATATGCAAAAGGTCTTAATATACCCCTAAACCTGTTTATTGAAGTGACACCATCTGCCCCATCATACAGATTGTTTCTGTTTTGCAGAGCCATAGCATAAAAATTAGTATAACCGTCTGAATACTCCTTGGCCGGATTTCTCTCTACTACAGCCAGAAAACTAGCCTGTTCACCATCTGTTGAATTGGGTTCTGGTTTGCCCATCAGGACAAAACCATTGGACTCAAACCAGAGGTAATATGTTACCAACAGGGTTGCCATATCTGCAACCACGCCGCCATTGTAACGTCCCTCAAAAGGTATAATTGTTGATTGATTGCTCGATGGGTAGGTATGACCTGTATAATCCCACGATGCACTGAATACTATCCGCAGTCCCTTACCATAATACCAGACTGAGCCAGTATAGTAATAGTTTATCCCGTTTGTCTGGTTGATCTGCTCTAAGGCCACATAAAGCTCCTCAGTGCCATTCAGATAACGCAGACACCTTCTCGCATTATTTGCGGTCTTATCTGAAGTATTCCATGTAGCGTCTCCATTAGTCCAGAAGCCTCCTGGTGTGGCTATCAGGCCATCGGCTATTTCATCAATGATCTCCCAGAGCCTCTTAGCACCGCTTGAAAAAGGCATTATCTATTCCTCCTTCCTGTATATGCATGTTCCAACCTCAAATCCATACGGCTAAAACCTCAACCTGTGTTCCGCCTGTCACAGCCCCATTGCTGTAATAGATTTCAGCAATCGTTATACCATCGATCTTCGTATCCCTGCCTGCGGGAATCCTCTTCCATTCAGTCATCACTACCTCAGCGTTATTGATAATGACTGCTATCTTGATCTGCAGATCAACTTCAGTTTTCAAGAAAGTAACACTATTGGCCTGCCTCATCATCCCCAGAGGGACTTCATTATTGGATAGCTGGATGTTGATATTATACACTTTTGGCAGGAGTTGGGCATAATCAGGCTGAAATGCCAGCCTGCCAAGCAATACAATGATCTTATCCAGCCGCTCAATTACAGGATCCTGACTGCCACCGCCGTCTTGAAGGCTTCTCACCGCATCGCCCACGACCTGCTGGATGGGCAATTTCTCTTCAATTTCAGCAAAGATAGATCCCATTATTTGACCTCTATTTTACCTCGACCAGACCTCCATATCTGCTCGTTGAAGCCCAGAAGCGGATGCTTTCTGTCGCCCCTCCTGTGCTCACGATCATCGACCGGAACTTTGTGTTCGAAAGCCTGAGTACGCGTCCTGCGGCCAGTTTTGTCCCTCTCTTATCGCCGTCAAAGAACACGGTCACATCAAGTGTCTGCGCCTCGATGGTGATGGAACGCATGTACCTCTCGGTTTTTTTGAGGCTTCGCTCCAGATCGCCAGCAGAGCTGTCTGCAAAGACCACGCTGCCCTCCATAAAATCAAACGTAGATTTTCCTGTGGGCAGATTTTTGAGGGCCCCGCCTGTTGGATATACGACCTCTATCGGCTCACGCTCATCAATGTCGTGAAGGACCTGCAATGTATCAAGGATCGCATCCAGTTTCTTACCTGATTCAGAAAAGGCGACAGATAAGGATTTCAGGACATCCTCTATCCTGGCCGACTCTGGCGTTTTTTCTTTCCGGGCTGTTTTGTTCTCCTCAACTTTAGAAGTTGAGACTTTCTTGTGATCGAAGGGCATGATGGTGAATATCCTCCTGAAAAAAGGTAGAGATATAGGTAAAACGGTTTACCTATTCCTTTACTTATTCCTCCTCAGGATATTCATCCCTGAACACCCTTCTTGGCGGCGGCGGGATCCTTGCAGGTTCTGGCATCTCCACAAAAGTTGCATTTCCCTCACTTGTGATCTCAAGATACTTCCTGGGAGCTTGCCCGCCCAATGCCTGGACTTCATAATTCACAGTTTCCACAATAAGCCTGCGGTCCGCTGAAGAGGCTATAGTTACGGCCATGAACATTGACTGATCATAGCTCCACTTATCAAGCCGCAAGGGATTCGTATCAGGTGCGATCGTGCTGTTCACAGTGCTATCATTCTCTGGGCTGAACAGGGGGTCCTTCATCCAGTATATCAGCGCATCGTTCGCATCCAGGGCTGCAAGGTACTGCAGATGTACGATCCTCTGGGTATCGAGATTGCCTGATACCTGTCTGTACGCATCGCCGCTTGCTGAAACCCATTTTTTCTTTGTCACGATCGAGCTCTCGTTGATCAGGACCCTGCCTTCCATCACCTTCCTGATGATCCAGAATCCTGTGCCACCTTTTGAACCGCTGCCCGCTTTGATTATATGCCCGACTTTAAGAACTGGCAGGGCAAGCCTGTAATTCTCATAAACATTTAGTGTCATATTATCACGTTAACCTTGTTGTTGTTAGGGACCCGATTGTAACCCTGAGAGTCCCCTGCCAGGGTGATCAGATTTTGGATTTATTCGACCCTCTGTGCCTTGATGATCACAAGGGCATGACCGCCTGTGCTTGCTGTCCCGCCTGCCGTGCCTACGATAGCAAGCTTCATGGCGCCGCTGATCCTCTTGTATGTGGCGGATATCGTGCCCACCTTCTCGGTGCCGATCGTATCTGCAAGTGCGAACGCTACGTCTGCGCAGATATCGTTCGTGCCGTTTGTCACCTTTATAGAATGGGTGCTTGATGCTGTTACAAGCTTGCCTGTGAGCACAGCTCGTATCTCTGTGATCTCAAGCGCAAAAGGCAGCGTATTCAGGACCTCGATCGTGCCTGCATCTGCTCCTATGCAGCTCACGGTTGCGGTGATGATCACCTGCTCTGTGCCTGCGCCTGTGTCTACGCTTCTTATTTCCATGATTTCACCTTTTCTCCTCAAAAACCTCAAAAAAAGAGATCATGGCGTTTACGCCACGATCTTTGAGTTCACAAGGGATTCAGGCATCACCGCGTAGCCTATTAGCCAGGCATCAGGATCTGCTGTTACTCCAGCGATCTGTACGCCCATGGACTCACCTGAGCGGAAACTGTAGTTCTCCACGTTGCCTGTGTAGATACCTGCCTGTTCCTGGTATTTGAACACAGGTCTTGTGGTCCAGACGCCAAGCAGGTTCTGACCGTTCCTTATAGTTATATGCGTCATTCCGCTCTCGTACTGCATTATCCCTGCAAGGAATATGCCGCAGTTCTGTGTGAGAGTGTACTTCTTCTCATTGCCAGAGCTGTACTCAAGCTTGTAGGTGGTAGCTGTAAGACCAAGGTGTACCGGCCGCAGCGCCTCTACTCTCATTTTGAGGTTCTGCGTCTTCCCTACCTGCTGTGCGTATGCCTCAGCCTGTTTCCTTACGTTCTCAAGGATGGTGTATGCCTTTTCATGTCTTAGTGGTATGAAGTTCATGTTTTTTCACTCCTTACGAAAGGATTACTTCCTGTCCCAGGTCATCTATGCCTGCATTCAGGGCGCCGAAGAGATCGACATCGAAGTCCAGATCCAGGTCTTCATTGCCCAGGTCTCCCAGGAGCCGATCCAGTTCCTCATCGGACATATTCCCTACATCGCCTACGGGTCTTATGCGGCGTCCGGGTGCTGGTCTGCGTGCGGTTCTTGCCTTCCGTTCCGGCCTCTGGCTGCCTTGATCAGTGCGCTGACTGCTTTTAAGCCGGTTACGCCCAGTCCCGTGTACAGGAAAGCGTCACCTGCTTCTTTGTCAACGCCTCTAACCAGGCTGCCGCCCACGACCGCGACAACGCCGCTTGCAATAATGTCCTTCCATCCGTCATATTTCAGCAGCTTCGGTGCAGCAACAGTTGCGGCTGCGCCTCCGATGGCGCCTGCAACCTGCTTGCCAGTGGCACCGATTAACGGAAGTTTCTTGCCTGCATATTTCTCAATGCTTCCAGGGTTTGCATGCAATTTCCGAACGCCTCTTGGAAAAATAACCTTGAAGTGTCTGGAATGTTTTCCATGTTTAGCTGGATTCATCAGTAATAATTCTTGCATAACTTTTTAATACTGTATATAGTATCCTCCTTAGTTGGAGGAAGAAAAGGTAACGTATATCAAGTATCCGGGGATGGTCCGTGTATGCTGGTTTTGTTTCAAAAAAGCCCTCAAAAACAAGGCCAAAAATAAAAAAGTTAAATCTATTAAAGGGACAACGTCTTTACATAGCGAAAGATATCATTGAAAACATTACTTTTCTCTTAAAACACCTCAACCGCTTTTGCTATTTCTTTTATCTCCTTTTAAATTGAGTTGAATTGACCTGATATGGTCTGAATTAACTTGGCCTGGCCTGATTCGACGTGAGCCGCCACTCCTTCACCAGGTCTAACCGTTGCCCTCTGAGTTTCGCTTTGGCTGACAGAGGATGGGAATATCAACATTGAGGGGATCGCCTACGAAATTAAGGAATGTAGCGATGTTTGATTTATAGGTCGCTATGGTGTGTTCGGTCAATCCTCTTGCCCTGCAATCTTCCAGGAAACCCTTAATGTTGATACTCATATTCTTTTTACCTCCGTGTTTCATCGGCTATGGCACGCGAACGATCACGACTCCAGGGCGCTCACGATCCCTGGATCAGCTCATGATTCGTTTAATGTGTACGAATCGTACAATCGTATATATACAAAGGTATATATAACTTTCGTACAATTTCACAATGAGAAATATGAAATTATTGGGAACATCTAAAACCAGCACGGATAACAAGATAACAATCATAAAAGAGGTGTCTCAAAAATTAAACCTTAAACAAGGAGACATAATTGCCTTTTATGAAGATGAGAATCGCAACATCATTATAAAGAAAGCGACTCTTAGTCCTGAATAAAGCTCTTTAGATACATCATGTAAACAACTATATACAATCTTGTAGAAAAACCCCTCAAGGTCTCATAATAAAACCAATTTACGAGGCATGAATGCAATGCAAGCATCTTTAGATACAATATACAATGAGATAAAAACACTCAGACGAGAAATAGAACTGATCAGAAGTGCCCTGATTCCTGAAGAAGAAATCAGCGATGAGGAGAGGTCGGAGATCCATAAGATACGTGAAGAGACGAAGCGCGGTGAAAAATCCAGACTGGATGACGTGCTTGCGGAATTGAATGTTTGAAATTTTCTTAAGCAACGCTGCTAAAAAAGCTTTAAAGAATCTTGATAAGCGGATAGCAGAGAAAGCAATAAAAGCTCTTCTTACTCTTAAGACTTCTCCGCTACCAATAAAGGAATACGATATCAAAAAGCTCGCAGGCGAAGAGGACACCTACCGCTTAAGAATCTCAAGATACAGGATTGTTTATGATATAGATTGGAATAATAAGGCGATTACTGTAATCAAAATAGATAAAAGAGATGAAAAAACATATCATTTATGATAAAGACATATCGTTTATGATAAAGACATATCGTTTATGATAAAGACATATCGTTTGTGATATAATGCCTTTATCGCAAATTTAGGTGGCTTCATAATAGGTACCTCTTTTATTTCCCATTTGTATAACAAAATTCTCTTTAACAAGTTTTAGAAGTAGTTTCCTTGCCTGAGGAGTATCTGTATGATTATAACCAAGAAGTTCCTTTACTTGTTTATTGGTTATTCGTTTATTGTTCTATAGTTTAGCATTTTTCATTTTTAAATATATAATACAATATTTTAAATTTTGATTTCTTCGCTTGGTATCGAACAATTTTTATTAAAAGCAGGTGGTATGGTTTTAAAGGCCCATACCATGATTAACATAATCGAGCCAACAGAAATACTTTTCTTATTGTTAAATTTTCAGAACTTATTTACAGCACCGAGTTTCGAATACTTCTGTCACTTTATACTATCCTTCATGGGACTTGATAAAGAAGGATTTGTCACCAATGTATATCTTTCCAGCAGCAGTAAGAAGCATTGGACAAACTACCACAGATTCTTAAGTCATTACCAGTGGACTGCAATCGAAGTTTCAAAGAAATTATTTTGGTTGCTCTTGAAAACCATAAAACCAGTCGCTGACGGTGAGCGTTTAGAAATAATAGGAGCCCTTGATGATACTTACACCGAAAAACACGGGTCAAAATTTTATGGAGTGAGTTGGTATCATAAGCCTCATAACAACAAGAAAGGAAATAAGATTTGGGCAAATTGTTGGGTATGCTTTGGGCTTTTATTTCAATTTGGAACTGGTTGGTTATTTTTTCCAATCTGTGCTTTGCTTTACGTGAGGAAGAAGTACATCGAGAATTCGATCCAATTTAAAACAAAACTGGAGCTGGGAGTGGAAATAATCGAGAATTAAGCGGGGACGACCAAGAAAGTATGGCGATAGACTCTATATTAAACAACTTGCTGAAGGTGAAAATTTCTTCATACCCACAGAAGTAACGATATATGGTAAGAAAAAGATTGTAGACCTGGGTTCCAAACTTGTTAAGATTAGAGGTTGGGATAAGCTGGTACTGCTGGTGATCACCAGGGATGTGAATAACAAACCGATCGCTCTTTTCAGTACTAATATTTTCCTTCCCCCTGCAAGAGTATTGCAATTATACTCAGCAAGATGGAAAATAGAACTTGCCTTCCGCGAATTGAAACAGTTGGGGAAAATGGCTGACTACAGAGTTAGAAGCAAAGAAGGGATGACAAAGCATGTAACACTATGTTTTGTTGCACATTCCCTGTTGCAGTTGCTTCCATTTACAAAAATTACTATGCATGCTCAACCTGTATATCGTCCGTGGTACAAGAATGCAGGCATCACTACAGGTCAGAGGAGAATAATGTTCCAGAGGGAATGTTTGCTACAGCTATTTTTTAGGCTTTTACGGAAGCTGGGCATAACTCATGAAAATGATAGGGTCATTAATGAGTTTAACAGCTTAATTGACCGTGCAAATGAAATACAGGTTGAGAGGACAATTACAGAAAAATGAATAATTTTTAAAGTGTTTTAATAGATTTTCACCGAAATATTTATGACTACCAAAAGTGCTAAACTATAGGTATATGAGAGTTTGTTGATTTACAAGTAAATCTATCTTCTGAGAGGGTTCTACAATACTCGGATAATCAAGCACAAAAAGAAACAGCACTATCCCAACTAAGTATGCTATTGCCAGGTACAATGCGGCAAATCCGCCAATCTTTTGAAAGTTTTTCATGTTAATTTCTCTTTTAAATTATAAGGTGTAATCATTATACAAAGTTTCCCTCAATACTTAAATAGTTCTCATCAAGTAAAGCCCCTATAGGGATTTAGATTTCAGAGCTCATTCTATAAAATAAGAGTACTCCATTTGGCGTGTAAAAATAAGAAGATTGTTCGGATTATTGACTCCATGTACAGAGTCCGCCCGGAATTATTTAGACTCCAGACACAGTATAGCATGTCATGAATCTCTCACGGACTCTTGGCTTTGGAACAAGTATTCTTTGACCCTTGCAATCTTTTCATGGATTGTGTCTGATTGAGTCATTAATTTGGCATCTATGATACATGCACAGTTGCCGCAAAACCGCGAAGTTATTGGGTTCAAACGAGCGCACTTTGGACACTTGATAAGCGTGCCTTTGCCATCTTCTTCGAAGGTTTTTAAACCATAATGTGTTAATAGTTTGTTATCAACCTGCTTACCATCCATATGCACATAGATAGCAGGCATTTTACTGCCTGGTTCCCATCCAAAATGAATCTTCATTTCTTGCTCGGTCATAAAGCTGGCTGCACGGGTCGCTGCGGTATGCCGGAATAACTGCGCATGCACCCTCTTCTTTATTCCGGCTGCGGCGACAGCATCTAACAATGTTTGGCGTGCTGCTGCATAAACAAGTCTGCCACAGTTCTTATCTAGGGTCACAAAAAGCCAGTTATCCCTATCTGGTCGTGGATGGTTTTCTATCCAGTTTTCCCCAATTCTCGAACCCGTATCTGCCAGCAGAGCAAACATGGCTTTATCGCGTGAATTCTGGGCTTTATCTATGAGCAGATTGACCTCAGCCTCTGTTATCATATCTTCAGGAAGTTTTCGTTTTTTATCAGATACATAGGTTTTTATCCAGTCGACCTGATCGCCCTTTCCAGCAAAAGTCAGGTATTTCTTGATTGCTATGTTGTAATCTCGTTTTGTCAGTTCTGCTCTATCACTATCCTGAATCTCAATTATTAACTCAGTTATCTCTTCTTTTGTAGCTTTGATTAACCTTTTACCAAACCTTTCTTTGAATCGGTCTGAGCACAGTGATATGTTCCTGAGCATTTTTACAATGCGTGCCACGCTCAAGCTTTCATTTTTATCAGTTTTTAAATACCTATACCACTTCTTTATATACTCAGTATCTTCTTCAAGTGTGTCGACCTTTCCTAAAACTCGCTCTAAAGCCCTCTGGTATGGATAGAGTTCTACCATATATTCCTCCATCATTATATCTAATTGTACATATATTTTCTGATAGGGCCTTAAAGAAAATATATGAGGCCCGGGTCGGGATTCGAACCCGAGTCGTGGGATCCACAGTCCCATAGGATAACCAGCTACCCCACCCAGGCACTCTGATGGAGTAATCCCGTTAATGCATCTTAAAAGGATAAAGTTTTTGATTAACCCGAAGAATATGACAGGTCTAGGTGCTAAAAAATGAGTATCAAACTTGGATTTGTTGTTTCAGAATTCAACAGGGATATAACTATACAGATGGAGACCCTTGGTAAAGAACATGCAGCTTTTCTCGGAGTATCAGTTGCGAAAATTTTATACGTGCCCGGTGTTTTTGATATGCCTCTGGCAGTAAAGAAACTCGCAGAGGATGGGAATGTTGATGCAGTGGTCACGATGGGATGTGTGATACAGGGAGCCACAAAGCACGACGAGATCGTTATTCAGCATGCATCAAGGAAGATAGCAGATCTTGCCCTGGAGTACAATAAACCCGTAACACTCGGGATCTCAGGTCCGGGCATGAGCAGGCTTGATGCACATGAGCGTGTTGAATATGCCAAACGCGCTGTAGAAGCAGCAGTAAAGATGGTCAGAATGTTAAAAGAATAAGCTAATAGGATAATCGCATAACTCCGGTTATGCGATACTATTAACGTGCTGCCTTTGCAACCCTCTCGATATTATCTTTTTTGCCCATTGCATACCCTTTGACATCGTAGTTTGCCGCTGCGATTATCTCATCTGCAAGGGTATCAGCTAGGGACTTCTTTGTACCGAAGGCTGCCTTCTGTGCCCCTTCAGTGACTAACCGTAGCGCAGTATCCACACGGCGCTGTGGTGCAGTATCAACTGATTTTGGAACTGCAATACCGCCGTACTGTAACCTGACAGTCTCTTCCCTGGGTCCCGAATTTGATATTGCATTGACCAGGATCTGTATAGGGTTCTGTCCCGTTTTCTTATTGATTTTCTCAAAAGCTTCTTGAACAATCGTGTTCGCTGTTATCTTCTGTCCTGTATTATTCTCTTCGCGCATCATTTTGTTGACAAGTCGCTCAACAATGTTTAAACTCGATTTACCGAACTGCTGTTTTGCATTTCTGCCGCCTGTATGCGGGACAAAGATGGGTGTAAGGTTGACATAATTCCTGATACTCGGGTCTCTAACCTCAACCTCTGTAAAATCCCATTTTCCAAACAATTTATACATATTATCTCACCGGCTTTTCCTTTTTACCAAGAACTAACTGTCTTAGATCAACATTGTTAACTGCTATTACCTTCCAGCGCACTCCGGGAATATCTCCCATGGCACCGCCCATTCTTCCGCCCATCCTTTCTACGGTTACTTCATCATGTTCATCGATAAAATTGATCGCACCGTCGCCAGGGCAGAAAGCGGATATCTGTTTTCCGTTTTTGATGAGTTGAAGTCTTATGCATTTTCGGATAGCAGAATTGGGCTGCTTTGCCTCAATCCCGACTTTTTCAAGTGCAATACCCCTTGCCTGAGGTGCTCCTCCCAGCGGGTCTGCCTTTACATCCAGATTAAGAGCGCGTCTGCTATAATTCCTGTCGCTCCATCTGAACTTCTTGTGTTCGCTCTTAAGTTTACGAGCTGCGTATATTCCTTTTCCCATGAAGTTTTCTTCCTCCAGTATGAATAATTTTTATTTTCTCAATGGTTGCAATCGACTGACGTAACAGTCCCTTGAACGCAGACACGTATTGCGAAGCAATGCGTGAATACGCAATCGACTGGCGTGACAGTCGTCGTTAAGGGGCGTAACCCTTGATGATCACATCATCTATATTATGGTGCCTTAAGGAGAGTTTTTTTACCTTTTCAATGTTTTTGCCGTCTCTCCCGATGGCAAGTCCTTTCTCTTTAGTAAGTACCTCTACATAAGCTATGCGCTTATCATCCTTCTCAACAATATTAACATTTTTTGTTGAAACCGGATGAAAAGCATTTTTCACGAACTCAACAGGGTCTTCTGAGTGTTCAATGACTTCAACATGCTTGCCGACCACTCTCTTTACGCGGTTGATATGATCTCCGCCTTTTCCGATGGCCAGTCCCATATCCCCGCTCTTTACCACGAATATCAACCTGTTATTTTCTATATCTTCATAGCAATCTCTTGCTCTGGCGCCTGTGAGGCTCTCAAATAATGCAATATACCTTATTCCCTCAGTAGTTAACCTGACTTCACTCATTCATGCTCCCTAAGGAAAGAATCTCTGATTCTCCGGGGTCCAGAACCGCAAGTGCAGTAATCGAGAATGGTTTAGCACATGCGGCACCAAGATCAACACCAGATCCAGGGTATTTTATTATAGCTACACCCCTTAATTCTTTCAATGTTTGTTCTAAACAATTGGACGATACTATAACAACCTGTGCTTTCCCATTCTTTACTGCATCCAAGGTTTGTTTTGTGCCGATAAGCACTTTACCTGTGGATAAAGTGCTTCGCAGTACTTTGGTTATATCAGTTTGCATAATTCTGCTCCTTTATGTGATTTTTTTTGCAATTAATTTAACATTTCCAGTCCCCAGTTTTATTGGCTGGCCCACTATTACATTCTCTGTTACTCCCCTGAGTTCATCAACGTCTCCACTCATACCCGAATCAAGTAGATGGTTCACAGTTACCTCAAAAGCAGCACGTGCAAAAACACTTGCTTTTTCACCTGATACTCCATGTCTACCTATCGGTTTTACATCACCGTCAACGGTCATTATGTCTGCCACAAGCATGATATGCCGCACATCTACGGTTAGACCCTGTTCCTTGAGCGTATCCATGGCCTCATGGATCAAGGCCATCCTGGCGGCTTCTATCCCCATTACCTCAAAGACCTCATTTACACTGTTTGTCCTTGTTCTGGTAGCATCGACCCCTTCTATTGAAAGCACCTCCTTAAGCTCTGAACCTTCAGTATATAAAACATATTCTCCGCTATCCTCTTTTCTGATAACGACCCTTTTTATTCCTTTAATGCCTTTTAATACCACTGATTGCACGCTTTTAACAAGCTGAAGCAGTTGCCTGTAGGATGCTTCTTCAGGTCTCATAATTAAAGTATCATTAGATACTTCTACAGTGGCGCCAATTTCCTCTTCGAGTCTACCAGCTATCTCTTTTGTAGTCATATTCCTCTGAAGGAGCGCTTTTTTATTAAGTTCGATTATTATTTTCATCTCTGTGATATCAGTGGACATGCTGCCCATCACAGTGATATTGGTCGCCTCAATTTTCCAGGCGAGTTCGCGCGCTTTATCACGGTCAAATGCATAATCCTTCTCCAGAAAAATGGTCAGCATCGGAGTGCTCGGGCTTTTTCTTGCATCCACTATCTCAATCAGGCGTGGTAAGCCCAGTGTAACATTTATTTCTGCCACGCCTGCGTAATGGAATGTTCTCATTGTCATCTGGGTGCCAGGTTCGCCTATTGATTGTGCAGAGACAACGCCGGCAGCTTCACCTGCTTCGATCTTAGAATTATCATATCCGATAGCTATATTCCTTATTATCTCATCCAGCTGCTCTTTTGTGACAGGCACACTCTTGAGCTCACGCATCAGGTTATCAATAATCTTTTGAGGAAACGGAAGGGATGAAACATTTTCCTCGATTGTTTTTTGATCCAGGTTCATTCCTTCACCTCTCCGATGACCGATTCTACAATTCGCTTAACTGTATCAGCTTTACTGAAATCGCTATTCATCGGGTTAACCCCATCTTCTCCATACTTAAACTGTATGATCATTTCTCTTGTATCCCTCACTGTTCCATCGTATTGTACCTCAAGATCCTGAAGCGCGTTCACAAGTCTGCGCTGGAGGTAGCCGGATTGTGAAGTTCTAACGGCTGTATCCACAAGACCTTCACGTCCACCTATGGCGTGGAAGAAGTACTCGGTCGGTGATAAACCGCTCTTGTAGCTTGCCCTCACAAATCCATGAGCCTGGGCTCCCAGGTCGCCCCGCTCAAAGTGAGATAAGGTGCGTCCTGCATAACCTCTTTTAATTCGCTCACCTCTAACAGCCTGCTGACCCACGCATCCGGCCATCTGCGTCAGGTTGAGCATTGAACCCCGCGCGCCAGAACGTGCCATTATTACCGCAGAGTTATCCATTCCCAGATGCCGCCCTGCAATATCACCTGCCGAGTCTCGTGCTCTACTCAGTTCTTTCATTATTTCCATCTCAAGCGTCTCAGTAACAGTTCGTCCAGGAAGCTGTTCGAGTTCTCCTGCCAGGTATGCAGAGATCAGTTTTT
Organism: Candidatus Methanoperedens nitratireducens; assembly: GCA_020724545.1. Classification (GTDB taxonomy): domain Archaea; phylum Halobacteriota; class Methanosarcinia; order Methanosarcinales; family Methanoperedenaceae; genus Methanoperedens; species Methanoperedens nitroreducens_B. Next base: position 37,833 of record DYGR01000010.1, on the reverse strand, counting down.
CAACTTTATCTTTTGCCTGGGTCATGGTCTCATCAATCTGGGTCTGGGCCTCAGGGGGGACATACTCGTCATCTATACCGAAGCTGAATCCCCTTCGCATAATACCCCTTATAGATAGGCGTGTTGCGTCATCGATAAATCTGGTTGTGATTTCAGGATTGAACTCTTTCACCAGCTTATCAAGTATCACACTCTTAAAAGCTCCTATAGCCTTTTCATCAATGGTGCCCTGCTCAAGCACCCCATTCCTGATGACCACATATGCATCTTTATCACAATTTATACCCTTGCATGGATCACAGTGTTCGCATATCTCTGCTTTGAATTGAAGGTTAAGTCCTTTAGGAAGAATCTGGCTGAATATCTGTTTTCCTGTCCAGTAGGGTTCCCCTTTCTCGACTCCTGCAGGCTCTGGCAGTTCCCGGATCTCTGATTTCCCAAGCAGTTCCAGAGCATCACTCTTATTTATCTTATCTTTACTGTTCGTTAGCAGGAAGAGTCCGGATATGTGGTCGTGGATCCCGCCTATAATGGGTCCTCCAAACCTTGGGGATAAAATGTTCTCCTGCACATGCATCAGGATCTTTGCCTCAGAACGAGCTTCTTCTGTCTGAGGCACATGCAGGTTCATCTCGTCACCATCGAAATCTGCGTTATAAGGCGGGCATACTGCAGGATTGAGCCTGAATGTCTTATATGGCAGCACTTTTATCTCATGAGCCATAATGCTCATCCTGTGAAGCGAAGGCTGCCTGTTGAATAACACAACATCGCCATCCTTTATCTGTCTATCAACTTTCCATCCAAGTTCGATCAGACTTGCAAGTTCCTCACAGTTACTATCAGTAATTTTTACTCGACGTCCGTCTGCTCTGATGATATAGTTTGCACCAGGATGATTATCAGGTCCGCGTCTTACATATTCTCTCACTTCATCGATATTTCTTGGGGTTACGTTCAAAGTGATGGTAAGTTCTTTTGCTATCTCGTGGGGTACACCTACCTCGTATATTCTGAGATTAGGGTCGGGTGAGATCACAGTTCTTGCAGAGAAGTTGACACGTTTGCCTGATAGGCTTCCCCTGAACCGTCCTTCTTTTCCTTTCAACCTCTGGGAGAGAGTCTTAAGTGGCCTGCCCGATCTGTGCCGTGCCGGAGGTACACCCGATACCGCATTGTCGATGAATGTGGTTACATGGTACTGCAGTAATTCCCATAGATCTTCTATGATAAGTTGCGGCGCCCCTGCTTCCCTGTTCTCCTGGAATCTCTGGTTGATTCTGATTATATCTACCAGTTTATGGGTCAGATCATCTTCGCTGCGCTGGCCTGATTCAAGTGTAATTGATGGCCGCATCGTGACCGGCGGCACAGGCAGTACTGTCAGGATTGTCCACTCAGGCCGGGCATTATGAGGATCCATGCCGATTACTTCTATATCTTCATCTGTTATTCTCTCAAGACGCGAGCGTATATCAGTCGGCATCAGCTTATGTTCGTTCTCGATATAGGTTGTGGGTTTCTCGAATTTGATCTCCTGCTGGACCTCGCCGCAGTACATACATTTTCCAGCTTTTCGAGCTTCTTTGAATACCTCGTTAACAACATCTTCGATCGACTGTCCCATTTTTTTAAGTGTTTTTATCTGTTCAACATATCTCTTCTTCTGGGCAGGCTCAAGAAGCAGTGCTCCGCAGCTCCTGCAGGTTGCCCGCAGGATCTTGCGTATCAGCTTGGCAAAACCAACATGGATAACGGGTGCCACAAGTTCGATATGCCCGAAATGCCCGGGGCACTCACCTGCTCTGCCTCCGCATGTTTTACATCGCAGGCCAGGATCTATAACTCCGAGTTTTGTATCCATCAATCCCATCTCAATCGGAAAGCCATCATCATCATACGTATCTGCTGTTATGATTCTTGTGACGCTCATTTTCCGAAATTCTTTTGGTGAAATAAGTCCGAATTTTACTTGTTTTATTCTTTTTGGAGTTGTTATCATCGTTTCCTCCTAAACAGCGTCCTCCAGCACAAGTCGTGGTGCAACGCCGAGGGATAGTATCTCATCAAGCAGTAGTTTGAATGCATAGCTCATTTCAACAGGATGTATCTCTGTCTCTGCATCGCAGGCCGGGCATATAGTGATATTTCTTCGTTTATCAAGAGTGCCAATCATGCCGCAGGCAGAACAGACGTATTCCACTACCCTGTCGGATTCATCAAGCAGCCTCTCCTTTAAGGCCATAGCAGCGCCATGTCCTATAAGAACATCGCGTTCCATTTCTCCAAACCTCAAACCGCCTTCCCTTGCCCTGCCTTCTGTCGGCTGCCGGGTCAATACCTGGACAGGTCCCCTGGATCTGGCATGCATCTTTGATGATACCATGTGGTAGAGCTTCTGATAAAGAATAACTCCTACAAATATATCAGCATGAATCCTGTTTCCAGTTATACCGTCATAAAGTACCTCTTTACCTGTATGCGAGTAGCCAAATTTATTAAGGCCAGAGCGCAGTTCATCCTCAGATGCTCCTGAGAATGCTGTACCGTCCATATGTCTTCCCTCAAGTGAGCCTACTTTGCCGCCTATCATCTCAAGGACATGGCCCACTGTCATTCGTGATGGTATGGCATGCGGGTTGACTATGAGATCAGGAACTGTACCATCTTCTGCGAACGGCATATCCTCGTGCGGTACTACGAGGCCGATTACCCCTTTCTGTCCGTGACGGGATGCGAACTTATCCCCGATCTCAGGTATTCTCTGGTCTCTTGTCCTGACCTTTGCAAGTCGTGAGCCGTTCTCTGATTCGGTCAGTATCACTGTATCAACTATACCTTTTTCATTTGAGCGCATCGTGACTGAACTCTCTCTGCGCTGGAGAGGGCTGATTCCAAACTCAGTGGGTTCTTCCAGGAATCTTGGAGGACTTGTTTTGCCTATAAGCACATCATTTGGTCCAACAGGTATCTCAGGATTGACTAATCCATCACTATCAAGTTGTTTATAAACATCAGCGCCCCGTGCCCCTCTCACCTCTGCATCAGGAATCTCGAATTTATCTTCCTGTCCGCCCGGATATTTTCTCTCTTCTCCCTCGTTTGTCCTGAAGAAATGGCTTCTTCCGAGTCCCCGGTCTATCGAACCTTTGTTTATGATCAGCGCATCCTCTATATTATAACCTTCATAGGATAACACAGCTACCACGAAATTCTGCCCTGCAGGTCGCTTATCGAACCCGATGGCCTCAGCAGTCTGCGTGGTTACCAGTGATCTTTGCGGGTAATGGAGAACATGGGCTCTTGTATCAGGTCGCAGCTTCATATTAGGCATCGACATGCCAAGACTTTGCTTAATCATACCTGCTCCCATCGTATTCCTTGGGGATGCATTATGCTCAGGAAAAGGCACCATGCCTGCGCCAACACCCATGATCAGAGCAGAGTCTATCTCAAGATGCGTATGTTTTGGTGTTATATCCGTTTCATCAATTGCTATAAACGCATTTTCTTCTTCTTCGGCATCAAGATACTCTATTAAACCTTCATTCACAATGCCTTCAAACGTAATTTCCCCATTCTTTAGTTTTTCAATATGTTCTTTTGTTACAAGAGGTACACCTTTTTCTACGATTATAACAGGACGTCTTGCCCTGCCCTGATCTGAATTGATGTATATCTCACTCGTATCCTCATAGAAAATGATGTTAATCTGTTTCTTGAGCTCACCCTGTCTTCGTTTCTTTCGCAGTTCTACTACTAATTCTTTTGGTCTGTCATGAGTACCTATGAGCTCGCCATTTAAGAAAATCCTTGTTCTACTCAAATATATCACCCTCCTCTTCAGGCTCGATTTTTGCTTCTTGTGCTTCTTCGAGTGCCTCAAGTTCTGTCGCATAGGTAGTAGGCACTTCTTCAACTCCCACAAGCTGCGGGATGATCGGCTGTACACCCTTTTCATAGAGATAGTTCTTAAGTTGCCTGTCATCTCCTGCGGCAGTGGATATTTCGACCAACTGTGCAAAATTCTTAACAAGTCCGCAATTAGGTCCTTCTGGGGTTTCTGTGGGGCATATTCTTCCCCACTGTGTAGGATGCAGGTCTCTTGCTTCGAAATGAGGCTGCGATCTTGATAACGGTGATATGACCCTGCGTAAATGCGACAGTGTGGCAATATAGTCAGTGCGGTCAAGCAGTTGTGATACGCCGGTGCGGCCTCCGACCCAGTTGCCCGTGGCTAATGGATGTACAAGACGCTCAGTCAGCACATCTGAGCGCACGACAGTGGCAACATTCAGGTCCCTGTTTCTCATACTTGCCCTCTCAAGCTGGTATTTGATGTCCCTTGTGAGCCTGTTGAATGAGACTCTGAACAGATCTTCCATCAGATCACCTGCCAGTTTGAGCCTTTTATTTGCATAATGATCTTTATCATCGTTCTCCCTTTTGCCCAGGGCAAGTTCAAAACACGCCTGGGCCATACGGCCCAGGAACTGGGCTTTCAGAAGACGGTGGGCCTCATCGTTCCCGAGGTGAGGAAGTAAGTACCTGTCGATCACGTAATTTGCTCTTTTTATCTGGTATTCTCTGGCCTGGCCGGACGCTACCCGTGTCCCTATTTTCTCCATTGCTTTTTCTTTATTGCCAACTTCTGCTTCTTCCAGGTTCTCAAGCATGAATTTAATAATCTCAGGATCATCGGACACAGCATTCACAATATCCTGATCGGTCTCAAGACCCAGCGCACGGACAAGGGTAACAAAATTGATCCTGCCTGATATGGATGGGAATGAAACCTCAAGAATGGACTTTCTATTCCGCTCTACAACCACCAGTGCACGGTAACCCCGCCTCTGTGAGAATACCTTTGCTACCTCTATGTTTTCACCATAGCGCTCCTCGAATTCAACAAGGATTTTATTCGGAGCAAGGTCTTCAAGCGTGGTAATAACCCGCTCTGTGCCGTTAACTATGAAATACCCTCCAGGGTCCTGCGGATCCTCTCCCAGTTCGACCATTTCCTTCTCTGTCAATCCTACGAGGTTGCATTTTTTGGACCATACCATCATTGGTAAATGTCCAATTTCAGCTTCTTTCTCTTCTTTTTCCCCCTCAGGGCTGATGATGGTCATGCCAAGATAAAGCGGTGCAGCATACGTTATATTCCTTAGCCTGGCCTCTGTGGGATAGAGTTTATCGACCGCACCGTCCGCTTCTCTTACTATCGGATGGTTTGTACGGATTTTTCCAAGTCTAACATATACACCTTCAATATCAGTTTCTATAATCCTCTGCTCATCAATAACTTTCTGGATACCATAATCCAGAAAATCATTGAACGAATCTACATGGTGACGCACAATATTATCATTTGTAAAATACACATCTGATAGCATTCTTCTATCTAACATATTACCTCTATTACCTCTAATTATGCGATAACCAGACGGTAGAAAATGGCCCTGCCTGCCGTCGGGCTATCGCGGATGATACGTATAACATCGCCAACTTTTGCTTTAATGGCTAAAGCTGCCGGATCAGATACACGAATCTTAGGCATCTGTTCCTTCTCTATATTATACTCAGATAGTATCTTTTTAAGAGTATCCTCATCTAAAATTTCGTGTCTTGGTACCAGTTTATGTTCTAAGGGCCTAAACTCCCGTCCAGTATGCTCTTTCTCCTTCATTTAATTTACCTCACAGGTAAAGCGGGCTCGGAGGGATTTGAACCCTCGACCATCGGGTTTCTTCTCAATTCGCTTTGAATAAAAGCCCGGTGCTCTGCCTGACTGAGCTACGAGCCCAAATATATTACCCTCTAATCTCATACATATACTTTTAATCAGGGATAATAAATACTCAATCAATTGCAAGTTATATTAAAACCTCGTGGATGTGCGCCCCTCAAACGATCTTATTTTACTTAAATCTTTCTATGTCTTCATCTTTTAAAAGCTTTTGCGTTGGTTCATCGATTAACATCATATATTTCCCACAAGGTCGATGAGTGCAGCCTTCGGGTCTTTTGCTCTAATGATACCGGAAGCAAGAAGTACGCCCGCTGTTCCCAGCTCAAGCGCAGCAGCAACATCATCCCCCCGGGATATGCCCGCACCGCACAGGACTTCAACATCAGGTTGTATCCTTTTTACGGCACTGACAGACCCTCTCACTATATCAGGATCAGCTTTGGAGACAGGGATCCCTGAGCCTATAAGCTCCGGGGGTTCTATCGCCACGAATTCGGGTGCGAATGTCGCAACTGCCAGTGTAACTGCAACATTATTTGTACATACGATCGTTATCAATCCTGATCTTTTTGCGGATTGGACAGCCGAATCTATATCAGCCAGGAGAAGGCGGCGCTCTGAGTGGTTGATGAGTGTTCCCGTGGCACCTGCTGACCTGACACAATCGGCTGTGATATGGCCGGTATGGCTCCCGGCTCCAGCACCATCGATATGCTGGGCAAAAACTGGTATTTTTACAGAACATGCTACCCTGTATATATCAGGTGCCTGGGGAACTGCAATAATCTTAACTCCCGAATCTGCACTTACTTCCTCGCAATATTTTGCCATCTTTACCGCATTTTTCCCCATACCCTCTGTGTATGTTTTGAAATTCAATACTATCAGCGGTTTTTTCCCCATGAGCGCACCTTTAAAAATCAACCAGTATAAACTTCTTCGTGTGGATGTACCACTACACCGCTTGAGGTGATGTCGTATGGATGGATATTCTGGCTGTGGTTAGAACCTCTCATCTTGAAGATCTCGATACTGCGGACCCTTACAGAATCTGTCCGCTTGTAGTACATCATGATCGTTCCTTCAGTAACGAAAGTCTCTACACCAAACCTTCCTACCATACTGTCATCTGTGATTTCACATGTCATTAATGAGGTCAATCCCAGTATCTCAAGAGTTGTACTTAATTTGAGAAGTTCAACCCTTATCTTCGCCGGATCCTGTAAATAGAAACCGATCGATGTAGTTCCATCGACTAAAGCCCTTTTTGCATCGATATCCTCCTGTATCGCTATGATCTGATCAAGCATGGAGCGCATATCAAAAGGCCTGACATCGACATATTTTTCATGCGAGGGAATACCTATTTTTGTAGAACATGCATCAAGTATCGCAAGCTTGCCTTCGTCTTCCAGAGCTTCAAAATCCCATCCGAACATTTTCACGTTCTCTCTGACCTGTTCAGGACGCTCTTCTGTCGCTATGAATATACCGTTCTCTCCGTATTTCGTAATGCCGTTATAAAGATACTGGAGTCCGAATATAGTCTTACCTGCCCCGGCTGACCCGGATACAAGGTATGTTCTATTTCTGAGTATTCCCCCTCCGCATAATTCATCAAACCCCGGGATTCCTGTTGGAACACGGTGTGAGCCAATTATATCTGTTTTAATCTGTTTTTTATCTGCCATAGCTAAACACCTGAATGAGTATTCACTGTTTTACTTAAATACCTTATTACATATTAAGGATTATGATGTTTATATTGAGAATGATTATGAATAGATTCGGGGATTCAAAAAACTTGATGTACATTTCACTTTTTAAAAACTTCTATAAATAATTAAACATTATTGTAATATTTTACAATAAATTTATGTAATTGTAACACCTATTCGGTGCAGTGATAACCTCATGGTGCTTCCTGATAAATTCAAGTGCGTTATAACAAACTGGGATTATATCTATGATCTCTGCAGACATGTTGCAGATGATATAAAGAGCTCAGGCTATAAACCCGATATAATAATCGCACTGGCACGCGGCGGCTGGTTTGCAGGACGTGTGCTCTGTGATTTCCTCGGACTAAATGACCTGACAAGCCTTAAAGTCGAACATTACGTGGGTACAGCAAGTGCTGGCGGCGGGCCTGCGATCAGGTACCCGCTCACAGATAACGCAGTAACAGGTAAGAAGGTACTTATCGTTGATGATATTACGGATACAGGCAAGAGTATTATGCATGCGAAAGAGTATGTGACAGAGCAGAACCCTGCAGAGGTAAGAACCGCGGTACTGCAGTATCTCTACACATCCGAGATCAGGCCTGATTACTGCGGTGAGGTTGTGCAGGAATGGGCATGGATTGTGTATCCGTGGAATTTTATTGAGGACATGATCGATATCATCTCAAGGCTTATGGTAAAGGAAAAACTCCCTGAATGGAGCATAGAAAAAATACGATCTGGATTATTAAAATATCATAATATTGACCCTATCAGCTTTGAGATAGCCCAGCCAAACAGGATGGATGAGATACTCGGGGAAATGGTAAGAAGAGGACTACTCAAAACAAAAACAGTTTCGGGCGAAAAAACATGGAGCTACGAAGGAGCGTGAGATAATGAATGCTGATATAGCAATAATCGGTGGCAGCGGCGTTTATGATGCATCCATGCTGGACAATGTAAAAGAGGTTGAGATAAATACCCCATACGGGAGGCCGTCTGATGCCATTACAATAGGGTCTTTTGGAGAGGTAAATGTCGCATTCCTTCCAAGGCATGGAAAAGGACACCATATTTCACCCTCCAGGTTGAATTCCCGTGCGAATATTCTTGGCCTTAAGAAGCTTGGTGTTAAAAGGATAATCTCAGCATCTGCTGTTGGAAGTCTAAAACCTGAGCTTAGACCGCTTGATATCGTGATCCCTGATCAGATCTTTGACAGGACAAGGATACGGGAGAGCACGTTCTTTGAGGATGGGATCGTTGTTCATATCGGCTTTGCTGATCCGTTCTGTCCTGAGATGTCATCCCTGCTGGCTGATGTCACAGACGAGCTCGGGCATACTGTTCATAAAAAGGGAACATATGTCTGCATGGAGGGACCGCAGTTCTCCACACGGGCCGAGTCAAGGGTCTATCAGAGCCTAGGGTTTGATATAATCGGGATGACCGCACTCCCAGAGGCAAAACTTGCACGTGAAGCAGAGATATGCTACAGTATCATTTCAACGGTGACAGATTATGACGTATGGCATGAGGAGGATGTGAGTATCGAAACCGTGATCGCAAACGCAATTAAAAACGAGGAGACTGTGCGCGGTATCATTAAAGAAGCTATTGTCAGAGTACCACATGATAGAACCTGCATCTGTGAAAGCGCGTTATCAGGGGCAATAGTGACAGCACCGGATAAGATTCCCGCTGAGACTAAAGAAAGATTGAACGATCTGATTGGTAAATATATTTCAGGATAATTATATAGTCCCAGGTAGATGAATTGCTGATGACAGAGGATAAGCACTCAAAAGATTCTGTAGGTACTCTCACATACGGGCGGGGTATATCTATCATAGAGATGGGGCGCGACGATGTAACTGTTTCCTGTACACAGGGCAAAATAATTCTATGGTTTGGCAGGCAGGTTAGCGAATCATTAATACAGCAGATCATTTTTGGGATATCGAATATAGACTCATCAATAATTTACGAGCAGGAGATATTGTGTGATTTTAATACGATCTCAGAGTATGAGAGTATGGGCTATACATTAGTATCATATGCAAAAACCAGAGGAGAATACAGGGCTATATTCAACCTCCAGTTCTCTAAGAGATCTGCACTTGCCCATTTCGTGAGATCGATCATCGGTCAACTTAAAGAAAAAGATGTAAGAAAAATCCTTCACTGGGACGGAAGCCCTGATAAGATAACTCTGGTATATAACGAGTTAAAGGATCTTGAGAACTGGGTGATAAAGCGAGTTGAACATAAAGCTATTGAGGAAAAGAGTGTTTATTTATGAATATAGAAAAAAAGGAATGTGAAGCTACAATTGCATCGATGAACTTTATTGCAGCCCACATCAGAAGAATAGCATCTGAGCTGGATACAAGATCTGTAATATCTCTTGTAGACAGCATAATGACCTCAAAAAGGGTATTCTTAATGGGTGCAGGGAGATCGGGTCTTGCAGCAAGGGCCTTTGCAATGAGACTGATGCATATGGGATTTAATGTCTACGTTGTGGGCGAAACAACAACCCCGGCGGTAAATGCTGAGGATATGGTAATCGCAGTATCAGGTTCAGGTGAGACCCCTTCCATTGCGAGCCTTGGCGTTATTGCAAAAAGAATTGGCTCAAAACTGGCTACTGTAACCTCAAACAGGGATTCCACCCTTGGAAGGATATCAGATATTGTCATTTTAATCCCTGGAAGGACTAAAGAGGATATAATCTATGAGGATTACCACGAGCGCAGGATGACAGGTTACACACAGCTTGCACCTCTTGGAACTGTTTTTGAGATATCTGCGCTGGTATTTCTTGACGCTGTTATCTCAGAGCTGATGGTCAGGACAGGGGCAAGTGAAGCTGAGTTAAAATCAAGGCATACATTATTTGAGTGATAAGCATGTTCTCTGAGCGGGTAAAAAATATTGATATATCAGGAATTCGCAAGATGTTTGAAGGGGCTGGCCCGAATGCCATTAACCTTGGACTTGGCCAGCCTGATTTTGATACACCAGAGCATATTAAAAAGGCAGCTATCGATGCAATCAATAATGGCTTCACAGCATATACAGTGAACCTGGGGATTCCCGAGCTGCGTGAGGCTCTGTGCAGGAAGTTTGAGCGGGAGAACCATTTTACTGTTATGCCTGATGAGGTAATGATCACATCCGGAGCATCCGAGGCGCTTCATCTTGCGCTTGCGGCCCTGATAGATAGGGGGGATGACGTTCTTATTCCAGATCCTGGCTTTGTATCTTATTCTGCTTTAACAAGGATGGCAGGAGGAAGGGCTGTGGGTATACCTCTTGGAGAAGAACTTACAGTGAGGCCAGAGGAAGTGAATGAATCTGTTACTCCCAGGACAAAGGTACTTATTATAAATTCACCCTCAAACCCCACAGGGACTGTTCAGAGAGAACATGAGATCAAAGCATTAGCAGAGATCGCAGAGGATAACGGCATTACAATAATCTCTGATGAGGTCTATGAGCATTTCATATACGAAGGTGAACATATCAGCCCTGCGCAGTTCACTGATAATGTTATTACCATCAATGGTGTCTCCAAGACATACGCAATGACAGGCTGGCGCATCGGCTATGCAGCAGCAAGAAAAGAATATATCGAGCAGATGCTCAAAGTGCATCAGTACATCCAGGCATGCGCAAACTCAATAGCTCAGAAGGCGGCACAGGCAGCCATTGAAGGGCCACAGGACTGCGTCAGCGAGATGCGCGCAAGCTTCAGGGCAAGGAGGGATGTATTGCTTGATGGGCTGTGTGCTATGGGTATTAAATGCATCAGGCCTAAAGGGGCATTCTACGCATTCCCAGAGATCGAGGATGAAGATGCACCGCAGAGATTGATCGAGAACGGTGTTATCGTTGTTCCGGGTACGGCTTTTGGCGAGAACGGAAAAGGGCATATAAGGATATCATATTCTACCTCTATCGAGAATATAAAGCGGGCGCTTGGGATAATGGAGAAAATGCTGGGCTAAAAAGCACTTAAACGATGAGTCTTTTCTTCATCAGGTTAATCGATAGTATAAAAAATATAAGTGAAAAGAGTATGATCCATGCTAAACTCACAGGTATCAACCCGCTCGGATCTGCAAACGTAAGAGAGCGCACAATAATGACAACATGTGTCAGTGGCAGTGCTGCTATTGCGAAATACTGCAGGGACAGAGGTAGAAGTGAGAGCGGGAAAAAGGTACCGCTGAATAGGAACATGGGCGTTATGAATAGAAAGGTGGGGTAATTAAGAGAATCTATGTTCGGGGATATGGCTGTAAAGCACATGCCGATGGTTGCAAAGAGAAGGCCAGCAATAAAAGAGAACGGGATTACAAGCAGTGAGGAGGGAAATTCGATGACTCCGAAGGCTGCAAGCACAGGCAGTATGATCACCGTATTTATCGTACTTCGCGTGGCACCCCAGAGCAGCTCACCTGCTATCACTTCTTCAATGGAGATGGGTGTTGCGATTATGGCATCAAAGGTCTTCTGATAATACATCCGCACATACGAGGCAAAGGTACATTCAAAAAAGGATGTATTCATAATCGAGATAGCTATAAGAGCAGGAGCAATGAATCTGGGATAAGACATACCATCGATCTCATCTACAAAAGCCCCGACCCCAAATCCAAGAGCAAGGAGATACAGCACGGGCTGCAGGAAAGGGGGAATGAAATTCACTTTGTATGTCTTCATGAATACATCCTTATTACGAAGCCAGATCTTCCACACGCTGCGGGTGAGTTTTGGAATCTCAAAGTAAGACATTGTTCAATCCCTGAGTTTTTTTCCTGTGAGTTTTAAAAACACATCCTCAAGCGTGGCTCTTCTGGCGATCACATGCCCAAGCCTGCATTTCTCTAAAAGAACATTGGTGATTTTCTGCGGATTATCTGTGTACACCTGTATCATGTCCCCCATTACTTCATAATTTGCAGCGATCCTGTCCAAACAGGCTACTACCCTTGGATTTTTTTCAATTTCCACAATATCAGTCCCCACGTATTTCCTTACTAATTCATCCGGCTTTCCTTCAACCAGGATCTTACCATTGTCCATAATCACAAGTCTGTCGCATAAGCGCTCAGCTTCCTCAAGATAATGGGTTGTGAGTACAATCGTGCTCCCCTGTGACTGCAGTTTTTTAATTCTATCCCAGATAAGATGCCTTGCCTGGGGATCAAGCCCGACAGTCGGCTCATCCAGGATCAGCAGTCTGGGATTATTGATAAGAGCTCTTGCAAGTATCAACCTCCGCTTCATCCCTCCTGATAACTGTATAATCGATGTATCTTTTCTATCGCGCAACTGGACAAAATCCAGGAGTTCATCTATTCTCTTCTCTGCCTCAGCGCGCGGGATATCAAAGTAGCGTGAATATACCCGCAGGTTCTCATATACTGTAAGATCAGGGTCAAGATTGGTCTCCTGAGGCACTACTCCCAGAAGCCTCTTGATCTCCCGCTGGTATGTGTTCACATCCATTCCAAATACCTCAAGCTTTCCACCACTTTTGGGTGACACACACTGGATCATCTTCATTGCCGTAGTCTTGCCTGCGCCATTGGGGCCGAGAAACCCGAATATCTCACCCTCCTCAACTGTAAAACTTATGTTATCTACAGCAGCAAACTCGCCAAAGCGCTTCACCAGACCCAGGGCCACAATTACAGAGACTATAACAAACCACCACTTCAATATTTGTGATTATGGCACTTGTGCTTTTCGATTGCTTTTATCTGATTAGCGAGCTATATTAGTTTATAGCACCTACATTAAATCAACATCTTATAAGATACGGGGAGTGATAGTATAGGCATTGGTCGTTACTTCAAAAGAAGCGACGAAGGCTATTTGAATAAAATTGAGCGACATTATGATGAGAGAAAGGGAGATTACATAAGAAAAAGATTTTATAATGGCTTTTTTTCTAATTTCTACTCCGATTTTCTTGCGATCGCTGTAGCTATCCCTCTTGGTCTTAAGCCAAAATCAGGCAAGAGCAGGAAGCATACTGAAGCAAAAAGATACAGGGAGTTCAATAAGCGTGGTTTTCCAGTCCCAAAATTGCTGGAGGAAGGAGAGGATTATCTGGATATTGAATATATCGAAATGAAAGAATTATCCCGCCTGCTAAGAGATAAAAGTGTGAGCAAGCAAAAAAAAATTGAAATCGTTAAAAGGGCTGCAGCCGAAATAAGAAGAATACATGATGCTGGCTTTGATCTGGGCGATGCAAATGTGCATAATGTGGCCTGCAGACCCGATGGTAGGATTGTACTCTTTGATTTTGAGCATCAGCAGATAAAAGGAAACAGGGAGAAAGACTACTCAACATTTGCCAGAAGCGCGGCATATGAGATCCCCGACCCTTCTGATTTAAGAGATATCCTGATGGGCATAGCGACGGGGTATGGCGAAGACCTCACGCGAAAAATAAGCATTGTATCATATATGTTTATCATCTTCTTCTTAGAGAATAAATTGAAGAACCTGCTTGAACTGATAAGGGCAAAGAGGCACGGGATCAAACGATAACGAAATACATGGTATGCAAAGGATAATTATAGAACAAGTACATTTAATTTATTATCAGGGAGGGAGACCATGCGTTTTGAGACTACTGTAGAGCAGATAATCCAGCGAACCCAGGATGTTATGAGCTTCAGATTCAACAGACCCGGAGGATTTGATTTTATTGCCGGGCAGTATATGTTCATAACTCTAAAAAGCGGGGGCAAGAAACTGGAGAAACATTTTACTATATCGAGCAGCCCGACGGAATCAGATTATATTGAACTGACAAAGAAGCTGACAGGTCATGAGTTCGCAAATGCCCTTGCAGCACTGAAAGTGGGGGATAAGGTGACCATCAATGGTCCTGTTGGGGATTTCACATTTAAAGGTAAATATGATAAAATCGCCATGCTCTCAGGCGGTATAGGCATAACCCCGCTGCGGAGCATAATCAGGTATGCTACTGATAAGCAGTTGAAGACTGATATGATCCTGCTCTATTCCAACAGGTCTGAGGATGATATCGCGTTCAAGGATGAACTTGATGAGATGCAGAGGAAGAATATGAATCTTAAGGTAGTGCACACTATAACAAGGCCAGGTGAAAAATGGAAGGGACCCACAGGGCGCATCGATAAAGAGATGATACAGAGGGAAATCCCGGATTACATGGAACGCATCTTCTATATCAGCGGCCCGCAGAAGATGGTGGATTCCATGGCAGCGGTATTAAAGGATATGAGAATACCGAATAAACAGATAAAACAGGAATACTTCCCAGGATATTAAATTCAGATATCACTCTCACTTATTATCTCAGGTACGTCCACTCATCGGTTTTGTATTTTTTCTCAGCAAGCTCTCTTGCCCGCATAATCTCCCTCTCGCTCCACGTTCCGAACTCATGTTCCTTGCCCTGTGTGTTCGTCTTCGACGCGCCGCAGGCGAACGCTTCGATAAGAGCGCCGCAGACAGCCGTTTTGTCCACATCACAGTGCTTTAAGATGCACGTAACCCTCTCCTCCGCGCTATGTATCATCTTATCGCTGATCTTCTGCCTGCTCACATTCAATACACTGAACATGGTCCTGAGATCAAGCCCGTACAGCAGTGTGCCGTGCTGGAGCAGTACGCCCCTGCGTCTTGTCTGCGCGCTGCCTGATATTTTCTTGTTATCCACGAGAATATCATTTATAGGCCGAAACTCTGCAGTAATGCCTATGTGCTCAAGGCCTCTGATTATCCAGCCGCAGATCAGTCTGTATGATTCTATGATATTTTTTGGAAACATGCTGGCAGGTGCAATCACGCTGTAGGTTACCTCTCCATCGTAATCGTGGTATACCGCCCCTCCGCCTGTCCACCGCCTGATGCAATCAACACCCAGTTCCCTGCATACATCAAGGTTCACCTCGTCTTTTATGGCCTGGAAATAGCCAATGGAGACAGCGCATGGTTTCCATATATAGAACCTTATAGTCGGCGGCGATGAGCTGTCCATTATCCCCTCGCTCACGGCCTCATCAATAGCCATATTCATACAGGCATCATGGACCTCTGGCCTGACTATCCTCCACCTCACTTAAGCGCCTCCCGGATCACAGAGGCCAGTGATTCAGGGCCAATACCTATCATCTGGGCATCATGTGCCTGCGCTATTCTCTGAATTATGGAGGCGATCGTTTCAATGCTTGCGTCTTTTTCAAGGCCGATCATACTCTCTTCTATTCTATCCAGGACATCCTCCGGGTGCAGGAAAAAATCTCCAGTGATCTTGATTCTTCTGATAATCCTATCGTACTCCACTTCTACTTTTACAAGCTTTCCTTCTTTGACCTTCTGGCTGGCAGACGCAATCACGTCTATAGCTCCCCTATCATATTTAAAATTAGACTGGAAATGTTTACGGGGCTCTTGGCTTTATTTTATTTGAGCCGCAGCTCGGGCACTCGGTTGCACCTTTCTTAATAAATGTCTTCTTGCACGAGACGCACCAGAACATTCCGCGTTCCTGTCCCATCGCTGCAAGATCTTCAGGCTTTACTTCGAAAGGCGTATATGTACTGCACATGATTCCTACCTCCTTCTATCATGATGTTAGTTGCTCTTATATTAAAGCTTTTGCAACTTAATAACATTCTTTATATAACATATACCCATAGATATATAGAAAAGATACATAAAAGAACCTGTAGAGGCCGATAGTTATGTATCTTTCCTACAGATCTATTGAACTCAACTAGTATTGTGCACCAGTCGGTTGTTCTGCCGAGCGGTTTCTCAATTTTGCATAGAACTCTTTCTGTCTCTTCTTCTCTGCGGGGTCTTCTTTTGCAACTTTGACCTTCTGTGCATTTTCTGCATTATCCAACGAGCTTTCAAGTCCAACCATTTTTTTTCACCTCCTTAAAACTATCACATTTAATCATTACGTAACTTATATTTATACTTATCTTATTGTGTTTACATCAGTTGACCAGAACCATATCCTGCACTAACATATCTTTTTAAACATCCGTGCCTGGAAGCCATGATACTTACAATATCCTTCTGCATCCTTCTGATCTATGGTCCTGCTATCAAACGAGGAAAGATCAGAGGAATATAACGCAAATGGTGATTCCCGGGCAACAACTTTTGCACTGCCTTTATAGAGTTTGACCTTTACATTCCCTGTGACCCTCTCCTGTGTCTTATCAATAAAAGCATTTAGATCCGAGTACAGGGGCTCATCCACAAGACCCTTATATGCAAGCTCGCTCCAGGTCTCATCAACGAATGATTTAAATCTCAGTTCATCCCTGGTAAGCACAAGTCTTTCCAGGTCCTTGTGTGCGGTTAACAGTATTGTGGCAGCAGGGTGCTCGTAGTTCTCCCTTGCCTTAAGGCCAAGTACCCTGTCCTCGATCATATCTGTGCGCCCCACACCATGGGCACCGCCTATTTTATTAAGTCTCTGGATCAGTGAGACACTACCAGGGCTGCCTCCATTCAATGATACAGGCACGCCCTCTTCAAAACCTATATCGATCGTCTCAGCACCAGGCGCGTCCTCAGGCGGTACAGTCCATTCAAATATCTCCTCAGGAGGGATAAAATCAGGTTCTTCAAGGCGGCCGCCCTCTATACTGCGGCTCCATATATTCTCATCCACGCTCCAGGGCTTTGATTTCGTGACAGATACAGGTATCCCGTGTTTCTTTGCATATTCGATCTCCCACTCGCGTGTTAAGTTCATGTCCCTCATAGGAGCAATGACCTCAAGGGCAGTACCTCTGAACACAGTTTCGAATCTCAACTGGTCGTTACCCTTTCCTGTACAGCCATGGCATAGAGCATGAGCGTTCTCTTTCTGTGCGACCTCCACGACTTTTTTGGCGATGAGGGGGCGTGCTATCGATGTGCCCAGGACATAGCCCTCATAACTCCCGTTTGCCTTGATAAGAGGGATAATATAATATTTTACAAACTCTTCTTTAGCATCTATCGTGTAATGTTTATCGCTGATTATAGACGCTTTTTTCTCCGCCTGCTGAATATCTTTTTCAGGCTGCCCGACATCTACCGTCACGGTAATCGCATAATCGCAGCCGTAATGTTCTTTTAGCAGGGGTATGCAGATGGATGTATCAAGTCCGCCAGAGTAAGAGAGTACTACCTTTTTCATAATCCCTGGCTAAATAGTGCGGAAAGATTAATAGTTTTTGTTGCATACCCGAGACCATCCGCTAATTCCATATTGAGACGATATTAACCATTAACCGCAGATGAACGCCGATAAACGCAGATGGCTGTCGTTCATCTTGACAGGATTTTTGACAGGATAACAGGATTAACAGGATTAAAATACAAAATATATCCTGTCAATCCTGTTAATCCTGTCTGAATACGAGGAATTGACGGATGGTCTCTGCATATCCAAAAGGTTTATTTAAAAGAACAAACCATGATTTAATTGTGTTCGTAGATAGAGGGGATGCAATTCACGGACATAACTGGTTGCAATTTCTTTCTTTTTGAACGAATTACATATAAAGGAGGTTAGTTACTATGGGAGAATATGAAGATACACTTAGAGATATAGAGAAGAATCTGGGGATGGTTCCAGGCTTCGTAAAGAATGTGCCTGAGGATACCGTTATCCAGCACTGGCCGCTCTTCAAGAAGTATACCCTTGGCGAGAGCAAGATACCAGCTAAGTACAGGGAGCTTATGGGACTGGCAGTCGCGGCAAACGCAAAGTGTCCTTATTGCCAGCTCTTCCACAAAACCGCTGCCAAGTTACGCGGTGCGACTGAGGAGGAACTTGCTGAGACCGCATTTCTGGCCAGCTATTTTGCAGCGTGGGGCGATATTATGCATGCCCAGGACTACGACTATGATACCTTCTCCAGAGAGCTGCAGCAGATAACCGAGCATCTTAGAAAGGAGCCTCTGCTGAGGAGGGTTGTTATAAGATAGGATCAAAAAAAGCGATCTGAACTGCTGTTATATGGGCCCGCTGAGATTCGAACTCAGGATCTTCGCCGTGTGAGAGCGACGTCATAGCCGACTAGACCACGAGCCCAAAGATGACAGATTATAGCGTGTATTCCTAATAAGTATTTGCATTTAACGTTAATCTAGCGCACTTATGCCCTATGAGGTAATACCGCACTGGCTTGCTGCCTGATGCTATATCTTCTCCCCAAGCCACTGCGCAAATTTAACCATTGCCCGATACCTGTGGGATAACTTATTTTTCTCATCCTCCCTCATTTCTCCAAAAGTTGCGCCATTCACCTCAAATATAGGGTCGTACCCGAAACCCGCATCTCCCCTGATATCAATTGCGATCTCTCCTGCCACTTCCCCGGAGAATATAAATGCTTCCCCACCAGGACGGCAGTATCCGATCACGCACTTAAAAGTGGCGCTCCTGTTTGTTTCATCTTCCATCAGTTTAAGTATCCTCTTGTTTCCAAGTTTATTAAAAACATACGCTGAGTAAGGGCCCGGAAATCCCCCCAGCGCCTCTATGGATAATCCTGAATCATCCACCATGACCTCCTGATTCAATCTATTCGCAGCCCACTGCGCCCCGAACACGGCTATAGCTTCAAGGTCATCTTCCTGTAGCTCAGGATACCCGCAGTTGTTCTGCTCCACAGTTATGCCAAGAGGTAAGAGGATATCATTTGCTTCCCTGACCTTATGGGCATTACCTGTTACAAAGATTATCGTTCTCATGATGGGTTATTTCCGTTTTTTCCGTGCGATTGATCTTCTTATGAATTCCCTGTACTCAGGATTGTATTTCATCAGTATCAACATTATCGGGTAGCGGAGAAACAAGATAAATGACGTAATTCCAATTGAGAAACCTACAATAAGGACGATTTTTGATACCAGAGGGAGCGTGTCAAAGTCGATCATGGTAAGAGCATGTTATTATGAATCCTCCACCATTGCGCTTTAGCCTGATATAATTATCTGTTGCTTTTATCGGAGAATCCCATGGCGTCAAGATTCGCTTGGATTATCACGATTCTTCTCTTAACCGATGACGTATGTAGCATGATTCCTAAATTTCCATAATATACAAACCGCAGATGAACGCCGATAAACGCAGATGGTTGTTATCCGCGTTCATCTGCGTTTATCTGCGGTTTATTATATTTTATAAACCATTTATGATTACATAAGAATCTGATTATAGGTTAGGTCGTTTTGTAATGTATATACATTACAAAATAAATATCATTTTCTTTTTGATTCTGAGATAATTTTGAGGATTGGCTGAAACATATTTAATAAAATAAGGTAAAGCCGATGCATCCGTTATCTTTAAATACTTTATTCGCATATATACGAACTAATAGTGGGCAGGTAAAATCTTTTTTAACCATTTCCACCTCCTATCCCAATCTGCCTACTATATCCTACTATAATAATTTTGTTTGTTTTTCTTGCAGGCATTCTCATTCGTTACTTGCTGAAGTATAAGATAATTTTACGTTTATGCGTAATATTCTTCCCTGCCATTTTTCTCTTGTACTATATACCTCACCTTCTATCTGCTGCGTGCAGCCCTTGCAGATTATGGCTTTTTCTGTGCGCTTTTTCCGAATATTATTTAGAGCATTTTTCGTCATATGCTACTATGGTTCTGCAGTGTGGCAAAAAAATGAAATAAATTGTCTTGCCTTCCAACTCTTCTTTTTGTACGAACATGGGTATGTCATAGTGCGCAACCAGTCTCTCCAAAACATCCTTTTCTACTATGATTGCATCTTTTTGTATATTGGGTGCGTTAATTACCTGGTATTTTATCATGTTTTTCACCTCTGATGTTGTGTTATCATTATACCCCAGAAATATACGCCCCATGGCTATAGTAGCTGTCCCAAGGATTGTAACTGAAACTGGCTGCCGTCATGCCGCCTCCAGCGCCGCTGCCTCCAGCTTCTGCAGCATGGAGTACCAGAGCCGTAAATAGAATTATACCTATTGCTTTTCTTATACTGTATATGTTTTATTCCTCCTTTTTTATTTTGTGTGGGTATGGTTGTGTATTAACATATACTTATTATTTACTACACAAAATACTACTCATTCTACAAGTCAAAAAAGGTGATTATGTATGGAAATTAATACACAACATGGTGAAGAAAATTTGTTAGAAGGGCAAAGCAAGTTGCTTAATAGACCAAGAGTGAGTAAGGGAAAGCGCTACGATGCGGTTTTTGTGTATATACCAACAGATGTGCTAAAGGATAGCGCATTCCCATTCAAGTATGATGATGACGTTATTGTTAAAATCGACCAGAAAAATAATCGTCTTATCATCGAAAAAGCACCCTGATGGGTATGTTGGCTTCTCCTCTCGTATCGACTAATAGTAAAGAGTACGATTCGTTTTTCATTTATGTGCCGGCGGAGGTCGCAAGGGATACACAATGCCCGTTTAAGCATGGTGATAAGCTCAAGGTTATAATAAGCGGTGATGCATTCATCATTGAAAAGGTAGAATCCCGTTAGGATTTAGCTTAAGGTTAAACTTAAGTCAAGCTGTTAAATATAATACAATATCTCATTCGGAGTCAAACAATGGAGAAGTGCTATAACACAACGGTGAACTACCTCACGCTAAAAGCTGTGAAGCTTCCTGTTTCAACGACCAAACTTGCTTCGGGTTCACAGAACCAAACCAGTAGAGGTTCAATCTCCACAGGCGTTAATCAACTGTCACGCCAGTTGATTGCGTATCCACGTATTGCTTCGCAATACGTGTCTGCGTCCTCAAGGGGCGCAACCCTTGATTCGGTACGCACCGTACCTATGGATGACAGTATGCACCAAACTAATATGATAGTGCTATCGGGAAATTTATCCAGCAGATAAGGACCCGGGGAGAAGAGAGGGGTGCGGTGATTACGGATATTAAAAAGCGGGAGGTACCATTAGACATTATTGATGTAAAGGATCTTCCATATCCATTCTCAAGAGTGCTTACAGATGAGGATATTGATCTTGAAAGGTGAATTTTGTCCGAGGGGGGATTCTCACCCCCTTATAGCGACAGAAGAATCACCCGTAGGAGGTAGCGGGCTCGGACGCCAGTGGATAACTGTAATAATTATTCATTGTAATGATTATTATGTCAATCTTCAGTCATAATTCAGAGTCTTGTTGTATATATAGGTTCCGATAAAATATACTTTGACATATATTAAATTTGCATAATAGTTTTTATCTTCTGCACTATATCCTTTGGACTTCTTCCCACTTCAATGCCAGCATTCTCAAATGCATGTATTTTCTCAAGTGCGGTGCCGCCGCCCATAGATACAATAGCGCCCGCATGACCCATCGTTTTTCCAGGCGGTGCTGAAACACCGACTACGTAGGCAACGACCGGTTTACTCATCTGCTTTATGAAATCGATTGAATCCTGCTCAGCGGTTCCGCCGATCTCACCAACGAGTACGACAGCACGGGTCATCGGATCTTCTTCAAATAATCTCAGTATATCAACAAATGATGTCCCTATTAAGGGATCTCCGCCTATACCTGCGGATGTTGACTGCCCGATTCCGCTTTTTGATAAAAGGTCTATTATCTCGTATGTAAGCGTCCCGCTTCTTGATACAAGTCCGATATTGCCTGGCCTGTGGATTGGATTTGGCATTATCCCCACTTTTGATTCTCCGGGTGTGGTTATGCCAGGGCAGTTGGGGCCGATAAGCCTTGATGATGAATTCTCAAGATAAGCGCATACACGCATCATGTCATGCACAGGGACACCTTCTGTTATGCATACTATAAGTTCAATTTCGCTGTCAATAGCCTCGAAGATAGCATCTGCTGTGAACCTGGGGGGGACAAAGATAACCGATGCACTGGGATCTACCTCATCAACTGCCTGAGCAACAGAATCAAAAACAGGGATACCATAGATCTCACTGCCCCCTTTCCCCGGGGTTATGCCTGCCACAATATTGGTCCCGAAATCCTTCATCTGCTTTGTCTGGAATGATCCCTCACGCCCTGTAATCCCCTGCACTAAAAGCCGGGTATCTTTATCTATGAGAATGCCCAAGTTCTACCACCGCCTCAGCAGCTTCTTCAGTCGAAGATGCCAGGTCTATGCCGTGCTCCTCAAGCATCTTCCGTCCTGATTCCTCGTTTGTTCCTGTGAGCCTTATGACGAGCGGGACCTTTACCTCGGATATTACATCTATTACCCCGCGGGCGACCTCATCGCATTTAGTTATTCCACCGAAGATATTCATGATTATTGCCCTCACGTTTCTGTTAGATGATACTATTCTGAGCGCTGTTTTTACCTGTTCTGCGTTTGCCCCTGCCCTTACGTCCATAAAATTAGCAGGCTGGCCGCCGTAGTATCTTATCATATCAAGTGTCGCCATGGCAAGGCCTGCACCATTGACTATACACCCTATATCGCCATCAAGGCTGACATAGCTCATCCCCTGCTTCTTTGCGATCACGGAGAGTGCATCCCCATCCTCCTCCTCTCTGACATCCTGCCTGAAGAGGGCATTATCATCGATCACCATCCTGGCATCAAGAGCAAATATAGCGCCAGATGTTTGAGCGAGCGGGTTGATCTCAGCAAGTGTGCAATCATAATCAGTAAAAACGCGGTAGAGTTTTTTTACCAGGTCGGTAATCAATGTTGAATTTTCCCTGTCCAGTGAATATGCGATCCTTCTTGCCTGATAATCATGGATACCTGTAAGCGGATCTATATGTATCCTGAATATCTTCTCAGGGAAGTTTCTTGCAGTCTCTTCGATATCGATACCCCCTTCAGTGCTTGCCATTATGATTGGACGGCGTGCCCTCCTGTCGATGGTTATCCCCAGGTACATCTCTTTTTCAGGTTTTTTGTACTCCTCGACCAGCACTTTTTTTACAGGCAGTCCTTTAATTGACATGCCCAGGATTCGCTGCGCTTTCTGCACTGCCTCATCAGGTGTTGCTGCTGTGAGTATGCCCCCTGCTTTTCCACGTCCGCCTGCAGTAACCTGGGCTTTAATGACAACGCTCCCAAGTTCTCTTGCGACTGCCCCTGCATCGTCTGCACTGGTAATAAGACTGCTTCCAGGAACCGGGATACCGCAGCGCGAGAATATCTCCTTAGCAGCATATTCATATAGCATCATAATAATCCTTTATTTACAGATGACTATAGGGAAAAGTGATTTAAATAAGTATCTACAATAGGTAGAATAAACTAAACGGAGCATCCTGATTTTGCCATCTCATCTACTATCCCTCGCTGATCTATCGTACACAGATATTATTAGCCTGCTTGATGCCGCATCTGACCTAAAAGAGAAAAGGGTGCGGGGAAAAACATCAGGCGAATTAAAAGATAAAACGCTTGCAATGCTCTTTGAGAAATCCTCCACACGCACACGGATATCATTTGAGGTAGCCATGACCGAGCTTGGAGGACATGCGATTTTCTTAAGTCCTAAGGATATACAGCTTGGACGCGGGGAATCCATAGCCGATACCGCCCGCGTCATGTCGCGCTATGTCCATGCGATCATGGGACGGGTATACAAACATGAGACACTGATTGAGCTTTCAAAATATGCCGCAGTGCCTGTTATCAACGGGCTCTCTGACCTTGAGCATCCATGCCAGTTACTTGCCGATCTTCTTACGATACGGGAATACAAAGGAAAATTCAGGGGACTGAACTTCTCATGGATAGGGGACGGAAATAACGTCTGTAATTCCGCGATACTGGCATGTGCACTGACAGGCATGAGAATGACGGTGGCATGCCCTGAAGGATACGAACCAAACAGTGAGATTGTTGATAAGGCAAAGGATATGGGGGGAGTGATCAACATCATCCATGACCCGATGAAGGCAGCGAAAAAAACAGATATATTATATACAGATGTCTGGGTCTCAATGGGAGATGAGGATGAGTACGAGCAGAGACTGTGCGATTTTGGGCCTTACCAGATCAATAGCAGGCTCATAGAACAGGCAAAGCACGATGTAATGGTACTGCACTGCCTTCCTGCCCACAGGGGCGAGGAGATCACGGCAGAGGTGGTGGATGGGCCAAATTCAGCGGTTTTTGACCAGGCAGAGAACAGGCTGCATGCCCAGAAGGCGCTACTCTTGCGGTTGTTAGCGTGACTTAGCCCACAAACATTAATATACCGCAGATTCAGATATTGTTCTATAGCTGAGTGGGTACATAAGTATGAGAATTCGGAATGGTATCGACCTGGATCTACGCGGGTTCCTGGGCATATCTGAAGATGTCCGCCCGGGCTACCAGAACATTCGCGTAAGCTGCAGGATAAAAAGCGATGCGCCCAGAGATAAGATTGAAGAGGTGTGGGAGTATGCCCGGCGAACTTCGCCTGTCACTGATATTATCCACAGTGGAGTGCCTGTATCTATAACCCTTGAAGAATGAATTTTGCGCCCGCAATAACAAGTACTGCTGCAAGCAGATAGTAAAGTGTAGCATTAGCAAGCTTACGGCTTCCCAGTCCAGAGCCGATTATTCCACCGAGTACTGCGGCAAGTGCCCAGAGGTAGATGGCATCTGGCAGGAATCTCACGCTCGCAAGGTGCCCTGCTATACCTGCAATTGAGTTCACAAGAATAAACGCAGCAGCAACTCCGGCAGTTTGTTTTGCCTGCGCCCAGCCCATGAACAGGAGCAAGGGGCTTAAGAAGATACCGCCGCCCACACCTATGGCCCCGGCTAATAGACCTATCCCGGCCCCGAAAAAAGCCGCAATAGGAACCGACACCGGTTTAACTACTGTGGTATCTGCCTGTTGCCTGTATTGGAAAAGCCGGTAAGCTGCAAACAGCAGGACAATGCCAACGATTGGCTTGTATATAGAACCCGGTAAGGATATAGTGCCTCCGATAAACGCAAACGGGATCGAGCTCATAGCAAACGGCCAGAAGGTATTCCACGAAAAACTGCCAGCACTGCGGAATTGAGCCGTGGCAATAGTTGCAACAAGAATATTAAGTAAAAGAGCCGTCGGCTTCATTACTTCAGGTGCAAGACCGAACAGTGCCATTGCTGCCAGATATCCGGAAGCTCCTGCATGACCTACCGAGGAGTAGAGCAGCCCTGTTGCAAAGATAAGGATAGAGAGAAGAACTATATCATCCATATCGCCACTACTGAACCTTAAGACACATAAAAATTTCTTTCAATATTGTCCAGCAGCAAATCCAGTATACTCTGCATCCGGGCAACATGGCCGTACTGTGATACTATCTCATCAGGCCTCTGTATATATTTCCCATCCACAAGCTCATCACCGCAGTTCTTAAACATGAGATCAATGCTCTTTACTGAATATTCAAGATGGAACTGCAATCCTATTACCCGTCCATTGTACTCAAAAGCCTGGTTTGCACATCCCTCGCTCTCTGCTATCCTTGCAGCGCCGGGCGGTATTTTAAATGTATCACCGTGCCAGTGAAAAGCTGTAAATCTGCCGGGGAGAGTATTGAATACAGGGGAGTTTTTTGCCTCTTCGGTCAATGAGACTGGAAACCATCCGATCTCCCTGTACCTGTTCTTGATGACTTTACCGCCGAGGACATCGGCAATCAGCTGGGAGCCAAGACATATACCCAGGACTATTTTTTTGCGCGCGATCGCATCTTTGATGAATTTTTTTTCTTGTGCAAGCCAGGGGTATTTCTCCTCCTCGTATATGTTCATGGAGCCTCCCATTATAACAAGCCAGTCGAAATCGTTCATATCGGGAAGCTCTTCGTTGTTGAAGAGAAGCGTCCTTGTGATGCTGTGCCCTTTGCTCTTTGCCCAGACTGCGATGTTCGCAAGACCTTCGAAGGGTTCATGTTCAAGGGAATGGATTCTCATCGTTTTTACCTCTTGTTGAATGGTATATAATACTCAAACGTTCATTTTAAACCTTTTTTTTTATTTTTAAAATTATATTCTCTAAAGTATCAAAAAATCTTTTTACATCTTCATCTGAATAGGATTTATCGATTACCCATTTTAGATTTGATCCTGCATTTGTGAAATAACCAAGGTTCTCAAGGCGCGTTCTGTAAAATTCAATTACCTCATCGGGATTATTAACTTTTTTATTGATTTCTTCAAATGCCGTATAAATGCTCTGTTTGAATACAGAATTTGGAGGATACCCAAAAAGTAGACCGACAAAGCCTGTATCCAATTCAAGATTTAATGAAAATCCTTTTGATCCCCATCTCAGCATTAAGTCTCTTTGCTTCACAAACTCGAATAGCTGCGGGAAAACTTTCAATCCATTTTTATCCAGGTAACTCAAAAATTGTTTTTCATTAACTTTGGGAAGCGAAGCAGACATAATTTTCTGACGTAGAAATTCTTCTTCACCAATAATGAAGTCGCTTGAGATCATCTTTTCTCCAGCTTTAGTTTCAAAATACTTAAACTCCATACAATAAATATCGATACCTTTTTTCCGCAAAAATAGAGAAGTTTGCCGAATCTCGTTTGAGATTTCTTGAGCAACTATGACAAGCTTTACAGACTTATTAAACGAAACTTTTTCATTTGATTCATTTTTGAAGTATTGTTGATGGTAATCTTCTAAACTACTTTCTTCTCCAGAATAATCTTGATAAATTTCATTTAACTGAAAATAGTCTAAGTTCTCAACAAAAGATGCATATTCTAATATCTGTGCAATTGTCTCACGTGGCGTTTTCTCCCTCTTTAATTCTACTACTACAGAATTACCTGCTTTATCGACACCTAACAAATCTATAAAAGTATTGAGGTTTGTAGTAACTTGGCGGCCGATTATAAGAACCTTGCTTTCTTCAAAAAAATATTCAGGATTTTTCTCAAGTAAAACTTCTAAATCCGCCTCTTGATTGGAATCTTTGAAGACACGCTCCTTATATGGAATTAATTTTTCATTTTTATCGATAGTAAATAGTTTCATATTTTTCTCTGATTATTATTCAAAAAAGCCTGCTTCCTTCGTTGTTTGATTTCCTCTAAAAATTTGTTGAATAATTCTTCAGGCATGTCGCTCCAGCATCCAGCAAATTTCTTTACCTGATCAATACTTCTTTTACTATTTTCATGCCAAGCCTTCTGCAAAGGATGCCTCTGCAATATCTTTATAATATGCCACTTTCTTTGCATTTTCATAACCCAGGATATCGACAAGTTCATCAAATGAAAGTTTTCCCTCAGTATAGCGTTTTGCTGCGATTTTCTCTGATCTTGATCTCATTCTGGACATGGTTTTACCCTGATTTTTTTCCAGTAATACCTTCTATCTCAACTCTAATAACTATTACCTTATCGATTGAATTCTTTTGAAATTCAAATGAATTGCCTGAATAGTGTTCGGTTATAATCTTCAACGCCTTCGCTTTTTCTTCAATGTCTTCAATAAAAAAAGCTTTACCAAACCCAATAACACTATAATATCTCACATCCCAATCACATGGATTTCCGGATTTGATTAATTCACCATTCTCCTCATTTTTAAACCTGTACGTGTGCAGTATATCCTCAGCCCTGATAATGCCTATTGTCTCACCGTTCTCCACTACTGCTATATGGGTAGCATTGTAGCACCTGAACATCTCCAGAGCGTCGGTAAGCCATTTATCAGAATCAATAGTAAACTCTGGTGAGTGCATAACCTTATCCACTGCAATATCCTGCTCTCTACCTTCAATGCTGCACATTATATCCACCACAGAGACTATGCCAGCAAGCCTGTCGTTCCTGCTCACCAGCAGGCTTGCGACATTATTCTTCTTCATGAGCTGCACAGCCTCACTGAGTTTTGTCCCGGTGGGAACTACCACCGGGTTTTTCAGGAGGATGTGGCTTATTTTGGACATTTTCTATTACCTCAGATAATTAACCGCAGATGAGCGCAGATTTATTAAGCAGGTATCTGCGTTTATCCGCGTTCATCTGCGGTTCTCTATCATCTCAACTCATTACCTTCGGTTCACACACGATATTCTTTTTCGGGCACCCCCGCGCGCAGGCACCGCAGCCTATACAGTTCTCAGGATGCGCTACAGTCATGACCTTTGCACCGCACAGGTCATCGCTGTTTGGATGATCGATGTACTCGAACACACCGCGCCCGCATATCTTGAAACATTTGCCGCAGCACCCGCAGTCGTTGATATTGCTTCTCACAACAAAGGTGGGAACCCATGTTCCGCCAGAACTTGTTATCCCTGTAATGTATTCCATAGATCCTCACTGATGCAGCTTGTTGGGGTCGTACTTATGTCCAAGGATGGCGTTGGTCATCAGGTCAAGCAGGTAGATAGATCCCCTGTATCCCAGGATCGGATAACGGTAAACACCGACCCTGTCGTACACAGGGAACCCGACACGTACAAGAGGGATGTTTTCATCATCAGCGATATCCTTGCCCTTGGAGTTTCCAACGATCAGTTCAGCACCCTGGATCTTCACAAATTCATGGAACTCGTAGAGATCCGTGCCCTCCAGTATCTGCGTATCTGTCCCGTACTCGCTGTTCACCGCCTTTATATCAGGCGCAAAATCCCTGTGTTTTGTGGCCGTCATCGCCACTGTAGGAGCCATCCCTACTTCGGCACAGAAGCGCACGATGCCTGAAACTATACCGGGGTCGCCGAATATAGCAACACGCCGCCCGAACATGTAGTGGTGCACATCCACCATGCTGTCGACAAGCCTGCCCCTTTCGTTCTCGATCTCCGGGGTAGTAGCCTTACCTACTAATCTGGTAACATTCTCAACAAATCGATCGCAGTTTGCAACCCCTACAGGCGCAGGGCCAGGAATAGCGGGAACATTGAACTTATTCTGCAGGTACACAGCGGCAGAGCCAGCAGTCTTGCATATAGCCACAGTTCCTGATGAATTAGCCGAATCCGCTATATCACTTATCCTCGTGCCTCCCTGCGGGAGCATGGGCTTGTGACCGCCCCTCATTATAGGCGTATCCAGCGTATCCGAGATATCCGAGAGGAATATGGTCTCGATGCCCAGCAGACGGAGCATGTGCTTTATCTCCCTGATATCGCCCGGATTAATTATCCCGGTTATTATGTTGATCTTATTGTTTGGCTCTCCTTTTACTGCAAGCGTTTCTACCAAAGCTTTCATGGCATTGTCATAACCAGTGAGATGCGTTCCCACATAGCTTGGCGTTGAGGCAGGTATCACTTTTGTAGTATCATCAGGCAGGATTGCCTTCTTCACTATCTGCCTGACATCATCTCCGATTGTCTCACTCATGCATGTGGTGCATATGCCTATGGCCTCAGGGTCAAGCCTTGCTTTGACGTTCTTTATAGCTTCAGCCAGGTTCTTTGCTCCTCCGTATACTGCTGCATCCTCGGCAAGCGAAGAAACTGCAACCTCGGCCGATTCCCTGAAGTGCCTTGCGATATTATAGCGTGGGTATGTACTGCAGCCCTGGGAACCGTGCACGACAGGAACGCAGCCGTGCACCCCCATGTAGGCGAGTATGGCCCCCATGGGCTGGCACATCTTTGGGGGATTAATTACCACTGTTCTTTGCATTTACATCAACTCCTGCTGGCTCCCGGCCGTTCACGAACCTCCAGACCGGTGAGTTCACTGCTATGTCAATATCCCTTGCAAAATTCACAAAGCCCTCAAAGCCTGCGTACGGTCCTTCCTCATAGGAATGGCCGTTTATAAAGGGTATTCCTAGCTTGTATGTCAGGTATTTCTCCTTAAGTCCGGCTATAAAGAAATCGGGCTTGAGCTTAACAAGATATTCCTCTATCTCAAGTGCATTGGGATTATCGATACAGATATGCCCTGGATTTACCCTGGACATGATCTTTTCGTAGTCATCCTTATGTCCAAACGTGGTTGCCGTAAGGATAGTCTCGATTCCCAGTTCCCGCATCGGCTCAATCCAGTGCCATGCGCGCGGCGCTCCCTGGTATATAAAGCACTTCTTGCCCTCAAGCCTCTTTCTGTAGTAATCGATCCTGGGCTGGTATTTTGCGAGCTCCTCAGTGATGACCTTCTCTGCATTTTCCTCAAGGTGAAAGAACCTCCCCACATCTCGAAGAGCCTCTGCTGTCTGCACCATGCCGAACAGGGAGACGTTGATATATGGGATGCTGTACTTATCCTGGATCATATTTGCGATATACGTTGATGATCTCTGGCACTGCACGATATTCAGCTTCGCTCTGTGCATCGGAGGCAGATCAGCATACGAGGCATTGCCTGTAAATACAGAAAGCACCCGCACGCCCATTCTTTCAAACAGCGGCTTGATGATCCAGGCATCACCATCGATATTGAACTCACCGATGATGCACATATCATATGGCGTCGTGATATCAGGCTCCTCTGTCCCCACCACTTTTTCAAATAACGTGCGGTTGGCTATGTGATGTCCCAGGGACTGGCTTACGCCCCTGAAGCCCTCGCAGTGGAAAGGCACAACAGGTATTCCGATCTTCTCCTTTGCCTGTCTGCATACAGCCTCTGTATCATCGCCTATCAGGCCGACAACGCATGTGGAATAGACGAACACTGCCTTTGCCTCCGGGAAGCGCTCGTATGATTCTATTATCGATTTTAAGAGCTTCTTCGCGCCTCCGTATATTACATCCTCTTCTGTCAGGTCTGTGGAAAAGCAGTATTTTCGATGCAGCTTTGTATCTGAGAGGTTCCTTCTTGTGCCCCATGTGTAGTAGGCACATCCGATAGGGCCATGTACCAGTTGAATCACATCCTTTACAGGTCCGCCCACGACACCCCGACAGCCTGCAAACGTACAGCCGCGCTCTGTCATATCCCCCGGGACTGTCTGGATATTGCACATGGGCAATATCTGATTTCCCGGGTCGTGACATACGATATGCGGCTCTCGCTGCGGTATCGGGATATCACATACAGGTAATATTGTTGACATATCTATACTCCTTTTACTTCAATGCCAGCTCTCCATTCTCTCCTGTTCTCACCCTTACAGCGTCATCAACAGGGCACACGAATATCTTTCCATCTCCTACATGCCCTGTCTGGTTTGTCCTTATTATGGTCTGGACAACCTTCGATACATCGCCATCCTCAACCACCATATATATCATCCTCTTTGGGATGAGGCGAAGACTTGTGCCTGTATTGCGCTCTTCCATTTTGGTGAGTGCAGGATCAAGTTCATAATTCCAGCCAGGCAGGCCCTTCTGCTTTCCCCTGCCTTCCACGCTTACCATCGTGAGTGCAGGGATCCCGATTCCCAGTAGCCCTGCCTTGGTCGCCTGTATGTTGTGGCGGCGTATGATTGCGATTACTTCCTTCATGGTATTCACAACCCGGCCTCGCCTGTCCTCACAGTGTACGCCTCAAGCACATCGGTCACGAACATCTTACCGTCACCTATGTTCCCTGTCCTTGCACTGTTCTGGATGATGTTCACAGCCCTCTCTACATCACCGTCCTCGACTACAAGCATAAGCATAACCTTGGGGATCTCATCATAGCACACAGTCCCTACCCTGATCCCTTTCTGCTTGCCCCGTCCGAACACGTTCATCTTCGTTAAGGACACAAAGCCATCCTTCTCCAGGTTCTCCATGACCTTCTCCTCTTTGTTTGGCCTGATTATTGCCCGAATCATCTTCATGTTCTCACCTCTCGATAATACCGAATTCAACCATCATATCCTCAAGCTCCTGCATCGTCATTGGTTCCGGGATTACGAAATTCCTGTTCTCGATTATGTTTCTGGCAAGGCTCCTGTACACTTCTGCCTGGCTGCTATCTGGCGCAAAGTCGATCACGGTCTTCCTGTTGATCTCTGCCCTCTGGACGATGTTATCGCGGGGAATGAACTGTATCAGCTGTGAGCCTATCTTTCTTGAGAACTCCAGGAGAAGTTCTTTCTCATTGTCCACATTGCGGGAGTTGCATATGATGCCGCCAAGGCGCGCATCGCCGCTCTCTGCGAACTTTACTATGCCTTTGCAGATATTGTTGGCAGCATATAGAGCCATGAGCTCTCCGCTTGCAACAATGTATATCTCCCTGGCATAGCCTTCCCGTATAGGCATGGCAAAGCCGCCACACACAACATCCCCGAGAACATCGTAGAATATGAAATCAAAGTTCTCGTTGTAGGCCCCAAGCTCTTCCAGGAGCTTTATTGCAGTGATTACACCCCGTCCTGCACAGCCCACGCCAGGCTCGGGGCCGCCTGCCTCAACGCATTTTATTCCACCAAAACCTGTGTGTCTCACAGCGTCCAGCTTCACACCGCCTGAGCCGTTGTCCCGCATGGTGTCAAGCACTGTAGCCTGGGCTTTTCCTCCAAGCAGCATTCTTGTTGAGTCTGCCTTTGGATCACAGCCGATCTGCATCACGCGCTTGCTAAGTGAAGCAAGTGCAGCAGTAAGATTCTGTGTTGTTGTGGACTTACCGATTCCACCTTTTCCATATATTGCTATCTGTCGCATATTCCTCCTATCTACTATACTACTTACACGGAAGTAGGTAACCTATTTCTTGCTTGCTTATATTTAAGTATTTTCAGAATAAAAATATGCATTCAGTCCTGAATATTTTGAATATACTCTGTAAGCTCAGACCATGTGAAAAACCTTAAAAATGAGTGGTTGGAATCTGTCTTAGAATCAGCTATCTATAATACCGTGCTCTTCCTCAGCCAGTCGATATCGCTCCTGTATAACTCGCGGAGATCCTTAAGCCCAAGGCGCAGCATTGCCACCCGGCTCACACCAAGTCCCCATGCCAGTACAGGATGCTTGATACCGAGGGGTAATGTGACCTCTTTTCTGAATACACCCGCGCCTCCAAGTTCGATCCACTTGCCCATGCTCTCTATATAGACCTCAGGTTCCACGCTTGGCTCTGTGTAAGGGAAATATCCTGGTCTGAAGCGGACATTATCAAAACCCATCCTGTGATAGAACTCCGTCAGGCAGCCGAGCAGGTTTTTGAAACTCACTCCCCTGTCCATCACCACACCTTCAAGCTGTTCGAACTCAGGCGTATGTGTCGGGTCGATGGCCTCGCGCCTGTATGCCCTGTCGATACAGAAGGCTTTAACAGGCGGATCAGGATGCTCTGCAAGATATTTAATCGTGATCGCTGTGGTATGGGTCCTGAGCACCTGTTTCCGTGCTACTTCTTCACTCCACTTACCTCCCCAGCCTATTGATATGCCCCCGCCTATTTCATGCATAGCTTTTACAGGCTTTACATACTTATCAGGCAGGTCGCATTCGGTATCAAGGTGGAAGGTATCCTGCATCTCTCTTGCAGGATGGTCCTGCGGCTGGAAGAGTGCGTCGAAGTTCCAGAACGAGCTCTGGACTATATCGCCTTTTATCTCTGTGAACCCCATGTCAAGGAAGATCTGGCGCATCTCGTTGATGAGCCGCTGGTATGGGTGTATCTTTGCTCCATAAACCGGTTTTACAGGTGTATGGATATTGTACGGTCGAAATCTTGCAGTTCTCCATGCACCGCTTTTGATAATGGTGGGCGTGAGCTGTGCTATTTCCTCCTCAATGATTAACCCTGCTGATGCAAGGGTATTTCCTCTATCAGTGATTGCTATAGTGCGGGCTTTTTTCTCTGCTTTCTCAACCAGGTTCCTTTTTATTAAATCCCTGACCGCGTCTTTGACTTCTGAAGATGGACCTATTTTGAGCTTTGCAAGTATCTTCTCATCTTCCCCGATCTCTGCTTTTCCAGAGGGGATTACCTTATCCCCTTCTATCCTTGCCCAGTTTTTCCTGCGAAGCCAGCCCAGGGCGATCCCCACCATCCGGGGCGGGAATTTATTTTTTAATTCGGGAAGTGAGACAGGTGCTGTGAGCGAGCTGATTATCTGGCGCTCAGGCAGACCGCTCTGTGCATACTGTTCGCCCTCTTCTGTGAGCGTGAATATGTCGGTGATTTCCTCTTTAACCTCACAAAGACCTTTTTCAGAAAGAGTAAAAGCTGATTGCATTGCAGCTTCAACGCTCAGTTCTGATGCTGCGGCAAGCTCATCTGGTGAAAATCTGTCTTTTTTAGTAAGAGCCTGTAGAACACGTTTCTCGTTACTGGTGAGGTTAAATTCTTTCAAGAGCGTCATAAACGCTATTACAATGTACAGCACGATATTTAATCATTTGTGCAAGGACGATCTCGGTCATGAAGAAAAAGACCAATCTTTAAATAAACCCCTGGATAACAAACAACTATGGAACTCAGAGAAATAATCGCAGTCCTTGAAAACATAGCACATCCCGAACTTGCCGAGGACTTTGATAAGGGAAGAACAGGACTTGTGCTTGATAGGGATAACGATATTAAAAAGATCGCTGTCGCGCTTGACCCCACAGACTTTGTCCTGTACAGAGCTGCGCGCCTGGGCGCAGACCTGCTCATCACCCATCATACGCTGATATTCGACCCCATAAACCTTATCTCAAAACGTTTATCTGATACACTAAAGCTCGCCATTGATAACGATATATCCATCTACACCATGCATACGAACTATGACAAGGCAGAGGGGGGAGTGAATGATGCGCTCGCTGAGATCCTGGGCTTACGTAATCTTGTATCCCTTGAATTAGGAAGGGTGGGTGAAATAAAGCCCTGCAGCGCCTCAGAACTTGCATCTTTCATAGCAGAGAAGCTGGATACCCATGTGCAGTACACTGGAGAGGGTGAAATAAGAAAAGTAATGGTGATCGGAGGAAGCGGTTTTCGCAGGGAGTATATCGATATAGCCTTTGCACACGGCGCCGATGCCCTTATATCAGGAGAGCTCAGGCACGATGCATTACGCTATGCAGAAAAATTATGCCTCTTTGATGCAACCCATTATGCCACTGAAGCCCCTGCCATGGAGAGATTATGCGAGCGGTTACCAGTCGAATCGGTTTTTATAGAAGATAAGCCGGCTATACGAAGTGCTAAATAAGATCGCAGAACATATATTCCCTTACCTTAAAGATTTTGGAAAGCGTAGTGAATCTTAAATGCAGTTATTCGGTATAAAAACGCCCCTCATAAGACCTGGCGATGATATAGCAGGGGTGCTGATCGAGGCGATTGATGCAGCAGGCATAGGACCGAAGGATAACGATATCTTTGTCTTTGCCGAATCAGCGGTAGCTACTGCCGAGGGGCGCGTGATCGAACTTGAGAGTATTATCCCGGGTGAGAGGGCTGCTGAGCTTTCAAAACTCTATGGGAATGACCCGAGAAAGATGGAGCTTATAATCAGGGAATCTGATGAGATACTCGGCGGGGTGCCAGGCGTAGTGGTTACGATCACAAAAGGAGTGCTATCCCCCAGCGCGGGTATAGATAGCTCCAATGCGCCTCAGGGGTATGTGGTACTGCTGCCAGAGGACCCGAAGAGGAGCGCAATTCAGATCAGGGAGAGGCTGATGGCTGAATATCAATGCAACCTTGCCGTGATAATAGGCGATAGCAGGACGCAGCCTCTGCGCCTGGGATGTGTGGGCATGGCACTGGGCTGCGCGGGGATAGAGCCTGTTGAGGATGCAAGGGGGCGGATCGATCTTTTCGGAAAACCTCTTCTGATCACAAGGCGTGCCACGGCAGATAACATTGTGTCTGCGGCACAGATAATCATGGGTGAGGCTGATGAGAGCACGCCTGCTGTGCTTATCAGGGATGCGCCGGTGAGATTTATTAAGGGCAGCGAGGATATACCGCTCATCTCACGCAGGGAGTGCCTGTACTTTGGATGCTTTGAGAAAGAAGAGCAGAAATATTGGAGATAAATATAGTTGTTTTAATACCGCCCCAATCCCTTCAACCGCTCAATCTTTTCATGCGACTCATCAACAGCTTTTTTATGTTGCTCTTCAAGCTGAGATACAATCTCATTAAAGTCGATTTTGAGCGAGTATATCTTATACGGTCTGCCTTTGCCTGTTTTCTTCTCATCACGCTCGTTTATCCAGTCATGTTCTTTTAACTCTCTCATAGCTATACTGATTTCAGGCTGGCGTAGTCCTGCAGCCTTCTCAAGCTCAATCGATGTGGTCTCGTCCACATGCTTTAGATAACTAAGCGTCCTGGCAATAGGCCTGCTCATTCCTAGAGAAACAAGGGTATCGGCAATCTCTTCGTCTCTCTCATCAAGCTGTTTAACATCAAGGATTTTCATGCTGACTCCCGTGGCATATTATGTGTGGTTATTATTTTAATCTTTCGATAGCAAAATACCTGGAGTAATTGAGTAAGTAAGCTCTATAATATTGCTGAACTACATAAAGTTTAATAACTACTGTTCCAGTATATATCTATTCTCGCTAAATACCCTAAATTAAAGCACAACATATAAAACTTCAAAATACATACTTAAACACCAGGGAGTAATATACATGGAATTCAGGATGCCTGTAAGAGACATAATGACAAGGGATGTCGCAACGATAGACATAAAGAGCGATGTCCAGGCTCTGGCGATAAAAATGCTTGGGCTTGATGTTGGCAGTATCATCATAACAGATAGAGAACGTCCGGTAGGGATTGTAACGGAGCGAGATATAGTCAGAAAAATTGTATCTAAGAACATTTTGCCGAATGATATATCTATCAGAGAACTGATGACAAGCCCTCTTATAACCATACCTGCTACTGAGGACGTTACAAACGCCATGTTCAAGATGGTTAAGATGAAGATACGTCGATTACCTGTTGTTGAAGGTGCAAAGCTTATTGGTATCGTAACAGATACCGACCTCATCGCAGCATCAGCAGAGATGGGCAGTATCACCTCTGATCTTATCGGTATGCACAGGGAAAGGATTGCCTCAGAAGCAGTTCCCCAGTTGAGTATCAGGCAGGGCATCTGTGAGCGGTGCCTGATCTTTAAGCTGGACCTGAAATTGGTTGATGGGGCAATTCTCTGTGAGGACTGTAGAGAGACTACTCCCTAGATATAACATATATATATACATAATAGAAGAGTATTTGCTGTCAATCACCTCACGCTAAAGCTGTGAGGCTTGTTCCGTGAGGAACAAGGGTAACAGGTTGACCAGGAGGTATACAAAAATATGCAGCAGTTAGAAGAAAGAAATACATACACACCTACGGATATTCCGCACGTTCGTAGCAACTGTGATCCAGTATTAAACAGAACCGAAACATCGGTTCACGCTGTATCCACGTCGACTGTCACGCCAGTCGATTGCGTATCCACATATTGCTTCGCAATATGTGTGTGCGACGTAAACTGGCGCAAC
>DYGR01000056.1 GCA_020724545.1 Candidatus Methanoperedens nitratireducens | reverse complement strand
ACATATTCTCGTTGGTAAATAAAAATTTGTCAAAATCTCTTGATAAAAAAGTTATTGAAAGGAACTAAAATATTTATTTATAAAATAAGTATGTTACCTATTAAATATTACTGATATTGATATTGTTCAAAGTATTAAAATATAATCTCATAGCTTACACTATCCATGCAGTTTCAATGCTTACTGTAAACTATCTGTGTTTAAGTCAAATAAGCTACAGAGGATAAATTTTCTTTTAATCCATACTGTAATCTTGTTAAAGTAACTGCAAGTAGGGCTATACAGCACTGTGTTGCATGAAGATCTATATTCTTCATGCCTTTTCCGTTTATGTGTGTCTCTAGCCCCAGATGCTCCTTCATGTAACTGTTGACTCCTTCACTACCGTTTCTTCTGTGGTACACATCAAGAACGCCATCAGGACATTCTTCATATTCATGAATTGGTAACCACCTATATCAAACGGTTATAGAATGAGATGGCGATAGTCTTCGCATTACCATCATAAAAAGAGGATGGGGCGGTGATTAACCGCTCCGCTCCATTAATATTGATACTCGTAGTGCTTATTGCATTTCTCTATCTTGCACCCGTCCCATTTACCACGATATTCAACAGCTCCGTTTCAATTCCGCAGTAACTTTAACACCAATATGCATAGCCCGAATAGCCATCATCCTGTTGATTTTTCTTCCAGCAGCATAGAAGTTCCAATCAGTTGACCTCATATCTGCTATATTGTAGCCATTAACTTTTATTATTTCTTTCATATCTCCCTCACTTTTAGCCCCATCATATAAGATATATGTGTATTGGGTTTATAAATACATACGTCCTTATAATATATACGATAAAAATATATAACTAGATGCACAGCGGTTCTTAAAACAGTTGATTTTGGATGTTTTAGTTAAGTAGTATAGTGGGCAGACTATTGGATAGGATAGGATAGGAAGGAGATGAAATCTGTTAAAAAAGATTTTTTATCTGCCCACTAATTGTTCGTATATACACGAACAAACTATTTATAGATTACGGATGCATATATCCAATTATGCTATAGTATAAGCCGATAGGCTTATTACGTTTAATTCAGATTGCAGAGATGATTATGATCACAAAAAAAGACCTTGAGCACATAGCATGGTTGTCCCGTCTTGAGTTAAGTGAAGAGGACACGGAGAAGTATACGCCAAAGCTCAATTCAGTTATTGACTACTTTGGGGAACTTGATGAAGTGGATACTGAGGGGGTTGAGCCCACGTATCATGTGCTTCAATTGAGCAATGTATTCAGGGATGATGAACCAGGCGTTCCAGCAGTCTCACTCCCGCAGGAAGAGGCGCTTGCCAATGCCCCGAAGAAGCATGATGGATTCTTTAAAGCACCAAGGATGATGTAAATGTGGGCAGGTATAAATGAATTGAGAGAGAGTATCCAGGATGAATCCTCAGAAGAAGTTGTGTACGAGTACCTTGAGAGGATCGAATCAAGTAAGCTTAATGCCTTTATCACAGTTGCCCGTGAAAGTGCCCTTGCGCGTGCCAGGAAGATCGATGCAGAAGGTCACGATGGCCAGCTTGCAGGCATACCTGTTGCCATCAAGGATAATATCTCAACGGCCGGCATACAGACCACATGTGCCTCAAAGATTCTGACCGGCTATATCCCGCCTTATGATGCCCATGTGATAGAGAGGCTAAAGGATGCAGGTGCTGTGATTATCGGAAAGACCAACATGGATGAGTTTGCCATGGGAACATCGACAGAAACAAGTTTCTTTGGCCCGACACTGAACCCCTGGGATCTGGACAGGGTGCCGGGCGGGTCATCAGGCGGCAGCGCAGCAGCAGTGGCCGGCGGTGAAGCACCTCTTGCCCTTGGTTCTGATACAGGAGGCTCAGTCCGCTGTCCAGCATCGTTTTGCGGTGTGGTTGGATTAAAACCCACATACGGCGTGGTATCACGCTACGGGCTCATCGCTTACGCCAACTCACTTGAGCAGATAGGGCCATTTGCCACGAATGTCCGCGATCTGGCAGCCCTTTTTGACGTGATCGCAGGTCATGATGCCCGGGATTCAACATCTATTGATAAAGAAGTGAACTATTCATCATCGCTTAAAGATGATATCAGGGGATTGAAGATTGGCGTGCCAGAGGAATACTTCGGAGAAGGGACTGATAAGAAAGTAAAAAAGGCAGTCTGGGATGCGATCCATACGCTCGAGGACATGGGGGCAAGCTGGACCGGGGTGAAGATGCCACATACAAGACACGCCCTCTCAGCTTATTATATAATCGCAATGAGCGAAGCTTCTTCCAACCTTGCACGGTTTGACGGGATGAGATACGGGCTTCGCACAGAGGACAGCGACTGGCATACCACATTCTCACAGACAAGAGCAGCAGGGTTTGGCGATGAAGTAAAGCGGAGGATAATACTGGGAACGTATGCCCTATCTGCCGGGTACCATGATAGATACTACTTAAAAGCCCTGCGCGTGAGAACACTTATAAAGCAGGACTTTGAGCGCGCATTCAGGGATCTGGATGTTCTCATCACACCCACGATGCCGTACCCGGCATTCAGGCTCGGGGAAAAAATAGGCGATCCGTTGTCGCTGTATCTTGCTGATGTGGATACAGTCCCTGTAAACCTTGCAGGTGTTCCTTCTATTTCCATATCATGCGGTTTCTCGGAAGGATTACCCATCGGGATGCAGATCATAGGCAAGCACTTTGATGAAGCTACGATTCTGAGGACTGCTCATATATTCGAAGAGAATACTGATTTCCACAATAGAAGACCGGAGGGGTTATGACATACGAGAACCCGGATGGAGTGAAGATAGGACTTGAAGTCCATGTGCAGTTGAACAGGCTCAAAACCAAGGTATTCTGCGGATGCACCACAGATTATCACAACGACCCCCCGAACACCCATGTCTGCCCTGTGTGTCTCGGTCTCCCCGGCTCTTTACCTGTTATAAATAAAAAGGCAGTGGAAGCTGCTATAAAAGTAGGTCTGGCACTTAATTGCAGGATAGAGGAGCATACGCAGTTTTACCGCAAGAACTACTATTATCCCGATCTTCCGAAGGGCTTTCAGATCACGCAGTACGATTTCCCCATATCAAGCGGGGGCTATATCATTATCGAGGGTGAGGACGGGGAACATAAAGTCAGGATCACGCGTGCCCATATGGAGGAAGACCCTGGCAGGCTTGTCCACGAGGGCACGATCGACAGATCAAAGTATACTCTCATCGATTACAACCGCTCCGGCATGGCGCTGCTTGAGATCGTGAGCGAGCCGGATATCAGGAGTCCAAAAGAGGCGCGGCGGTATCTTGATAAGCTCAGGAACATCCTTGAGTATCTTGATGTTTTCGACGGGAATCTTGAAGGCGCCCTGAGAGTGGATGCCAATGTCTCTATAATGGGTGGCCAGCGCGCTGAGGTCAAGAACATCTCATCGCATAAGGGTGCTGAGCGTGCGCTGCTCTATGAGATCGTAAGACAGAAAAACGTTATACGGCGGGGGGGCACGGTTGTCCAGGAGACGCGCCACTTTGATGAGGCAAGAGAGATCACTGTATCCATGAGAACAAAGGAAGAGGCGCATGACTACCGCTACTTCCCTGAGCCAGACCTTGTGCCTTTGAAGATATCAGGCTGGGCGCCTGCGATTGCAGAGACGCTGCCTGAGCTTCCGGATGCAAGGCGGCTTCGATTTATTGAGCAGTACGGGATAAAGGATGAACACGCAAAAGCCCTCACATCAGAGTTGAAGCTTGCGGTATTCTATGAGGATGTTGCAGGGAGAGTCGATCCCAGAATGGCTGCTGTATGGATAAGCGATGTCCTTAAAGGCGAATTGAACTACCGCGACCTCACGATCGATGCTTTCAGGAAAGAGCATATGGTATCGATAATCGAACTTCTTGCAAATAATAAGATCACAGAGGACGGCGCTGTTGATATAATAAGGACGATCCTTGATAAAGGCGGCTCGCCTGAGGAAATAGTTAAAGAGAAAGGTCTCCTTAAAGTTGAAGGGGATATCGTTGAGACCGCGGCGCAGGAGGCAATACAGGAAAACCCGCAGGCTGTAGCTGATTATAAAGCTGGTAAAGAAAAGGCCCTTAACGCACTTGTGGGACAGGTAATGAAAAAGACAAAAGGAAGGGCGGATGCAAGGACTGCAAGGGAAGTACTGCTGAGGGAATTGAAGTAAGAAATCTTTAATTACAATGAAATAGCTTAAAGTCCCTGGTAGCGGGAGGAAATCCCGCAGGAATGTGGCCCATAAGGGCTGAACCGTAAAACTCAGGTGAATACAATGAAATCAATGTATGCGTATATCAGAGATGCATGGAAAAAACCGGATGAGTCGTACGTGGACGAACTCATGTGGGGAAGACTGCAGGAATGGAGACGGGAACCCTCAGTGATAAGAGTGGAGCACCCCACAAGACTGGACAGGGCAAGAGCTCTGGGCTATAAAGCAAAACAGGGAATTATAGTCTCACGCGTTAAAGTAAGACGCGGAGGCCGACGCAAATCAAGGTATCAGCGTGGAAGGAGAACTAAACGCATGGGCGTGAACAAGATAACGCCTGGAAAGAGCATCCAGAGCATTGCAGAAGAGCGTGCAGCGCGCAGGTATCCGAATATGCAGGTATTGAACAGTTACTGGGTAGGCCAGGACGGAAGACACAAATGGTACGAGACCATTCTCGTGGATACAAGTCATCCGGTAATTAGAAGTGATAAGAATCTCAACTGGATCTGTAATACCAGTCAGAAAGGCCGTGTTTTCAGAGGAAAGACAAGTGCGGGCAGGAAGGGCAGAGGTCAGAGACATAAGGGCATGGGCACAGAAAAGACAAGACCAAGCCTGCGCTCGCATAATAACACCGGCAAGTGATGCAAATACATCATGTCACGCTCAGGACAATTGCCCAGGCAACCGAAAGTGAGGACAGGGTAAAAGCCGCCCTGTCACTTTTTCTTCCTGATGGTAAAATAGAGACTATTGATACAGAGGGACATTTTGGAAATCCAATCACCATTCTTCAAGCACAGATAAAAGGCAGGGATTGCAACAGATTTATCGATCTATTAAAATCAAAGCTAAAAGAGCAGGATATGAAGAGATTAAAAGGTGAGCTTGGCGAGAGAATTGATGATGAATGCCGTCTCCATATAAGGTTTGATAAGCAGGCCGCTTATAAAGGGGCGGTTCAACTTGCAACTACTGCTGATACGATTGCAGCAGAAATAAAGATCAAAGCATATCCTGCAATACGCCAGAATGCTATCCAGGTGGCAGAAGGGATTTTTTAGATCGGTCTGAGCATCGCAATCAGGCGATGTCTTTCGTAGTATCGATCTGGATACCGTCCCCTACTATGAACCTTAGTGTCTCTGTTGCCGGAGTTTTACCTCTTAACTTGGGTATTAACAGGCGGCTTGAGATCTTCTCTGAACTCTTCTCAGTCTCGATCTCA
Source organism: Candidatus Methanoperedens nitratireducens (assembly GCA_020724545.1). Lineage (GTDB taxonomy): Archaea > Halobacteriota > Methanosarcinia > Methanosarcinales > Methanoperedenaceae > Methanoperedens > Methanoperedens nitroreducens_B. The sequence goes on along the minus strand of DYGR01000056.1, from coordinate 9,356 downwards.
AATATCACATCACAGGATTTCAGGATTCCATTCACAAGGTTCTTCTCATGCGTATCCTTGAGGCCATATAAGAATGATAGGCAGTTCAGTTTTTTTGTTGCATCATAGATCACATTTATAAGCCGTTTGATTACACCTGGATTGACATTAAGGTTCAGGTAAAAAGAAAATGAATCGAAGATTATGTTTACATCCATCCCCTCCTCTACTTCTGCCATTATTTTTCTCAGGTTGGATTCTGTGAACTCTACGATCTTGGCATCTATGAACTCATTGCCTATATTATCAACTATTTCTCCATGAGCCGTGATATAATATGCGCTGTATATGTCCACGAATACTATGTTATTCGTTTCAAAGCCATAACTCTGGATATCGCGCAATACATACTTTGGATGCCTGTCGTTTGAGAAATAATAGCTTTTGCGGGCCTGCGTAAACTGATATAAGAAGACTTCACCCATGGATTTTGCATCTGAAAAAATATATACCATAGAACCTGAGGGCAATCCACCCCCCAGAGTACGATCAAGAATAGATATAGCAGTCTCCCGATATATCTGCTCCGGAGCCTTCTCCTCTATTAGATCCGCAGCAAGAGCTTCTTTAGTATGATCTTCTGCGGGAATTTGCACTAACGTGGCTTTTTTTCCGTTTGACATTTTCTCCCTCTAAGTGCTACTATCTCGGTCCTCCCTCATAAAAGTAATCATGATAATAATGATATAATTATCCTTGAACTGTATTGCTTATCCTGGGACATAGAGGCTAAAAATATAGTTACGAACTTCTGCAGTTCAGGGAGAAGTAGTTGACTTTTTCTGAGCAGGTACTGGATTTTTCTGGGGTTTTGGCTTCTCTGGCACGTATGTAGGCTTCCCCAGCAGTTCATGCAAGATCATTATCGCTGCATGCTTGTCCAGCGGATTGTTGTGGTTGCCGCATTTCGGCGACTGGATGCAGCTCGGGCAGCCCTCGCTGCATGGACATCCTTCTATGGCTTTAAGCGTGACCTCAAGTATATCGGTTATTATTTCATATCCTCTTTCGGCATATCCCACCCCTCCGCGATGTCCATCATACACAAATATTCCGGACTTTCCATTTATGTCGCTGTGACTTGGCGTGGACACGCCTCCCACATCGTTCCTGTCAGCTAAAAGACGCAGGGGATACATCGCTATCATGGCGTGCTCGATAGCATGAATGCCGCCGGCAAAATCACAACCATGCTTTTCAATAAGGTCTGTAAATCTATCCGGCAGCTCGATCCAGAGGGCGACTGTTTCAAGGGAGAGCCTGGGCATATCAAGAGCATATTCTCCAAGGACAGTTTCACTGAAATATCTTAATTTCTTATAGCCTGTAACCTGCTCCACCACTTCAACTGCTCCAAGCCCGATCTTTGCATCCCTGCATGAAGGCAGGTTTTTCCCTGTGTGTTTCTCTTTTACGAATATTGCAGAGTTCACAAGAGCTCTGGTATAGTATTCAGCCTTTGTTTCCTCTACATGGATCTCTTTCTTTTCATGGTCAAGCTTGCTGACATGATACGGCGTGCCCATGTGAAGATATATGGCGCCTTCGAAGGCTTCCTTGAAAGCGAGCGCCTTTTCAATGTCTTTCTCTATAGGGATTCTCCTCCCTCCATTGAATGCGAATATTGAGTACGCATCTCTATCAATACCCCGGATGGATACCTGTCCATGCGGATTTGGATCCACGGCTGATTTTCTCTCGCCTCCTGTTAATAATCCCTCGCCCTCCAGCAATTCGATTATCCTCGCTAACCCGCTGCCGAAGTATTTCTCATCTTTGCGTGTTAGGGGTATCTCTTTTGCAGCGCACAGCACATGACCTGCCTGTATATACGGGTTTGAGACGTTGAGCACAGCCTCTTCACAGTTCCTTTCAAAGAACTCTTTCGGGTATCGCATGTAATACTGGTCAAGGGCATTTGAACCTGCCACCAGTGCAACAATGCTCTCTTGGTTTCCCCTCCCGGCCCTTCCTGCCTGCTGCCGTGTGCTCATAACAGTGCCAGGATAGCCGTCAATGATGCACGCATCCAGCCCGCCGATATCTATTCCAAGCTCAAGTGCGTTGGTTGAAATAACTCCGCGCATACTCCCGTCAAAGAGCTTTTTCTCGATTTCCTCGCGCTCATTACCAAAATAGCCTGCCCTGTAAGGGGAGATCTTTTCTGTCAGTCCTTTTTCTCGCAAACTGCTTCTGGAAGCTACGTACATCCTCTCAGCAGCCTGTCTTGAGCGGGTGAAGGCGATGGTCTGAAGTCCGTATTGAACAAATCTGTTGAAAAGACTGAGGGACTCGCCGAATGTGCTTCTTCTGATGTTGAAACCCTGCTCGTTAACGTAAAAAGGCGGGTTCCAGAACACGAACTTCTGATGACCCCGGCCTGAGCCGTCCTTATCTATTACAGTAACATCCCTGCCTATCAGGGCACCTGTATGCTCGCCAGGGTTGCCTATGGTAGCAGAGCAGCAGATGTACCGGGGATGTGCGCCATAGTATGTGCAGACGCGGTTGAGCCTTCGCAAGAGATTTGCCATGTTGCTGCCCACTACTCCACGATAATAATGGCTCTCGTCCACCACGATGAACTTGAGATTTGAGAGAAATCTCTTCCAGATGCGGTTCCATGGAAGAAAGCTCAGGTGGATCATTTCAGGATTTGTTAGAATGATCTGTGGATTCCCGTACCTCACTTCTCTTTTTTCATCTTCGCTCATTGTACCGACGTACCTGCTTATGTTTCCATCTATGCCCATTTCATCCCTGAGTTCAAGGAAACTCTTGAGCTGGTCATTGACCAGAGCATTAAGCGGAGCTATATAGAGCGCAGTTGCTTTCGGGTCGGCCATAACCGCTTCAAAGATCGGGATAATATAAGACAGGGATTTCCCGCTCGCTGTACTCGTTACTAATACTATGTCCTTTCCCGAACGGACATGCATGATAGCCTCTGCCTGATGGCTGTAAAGCTGTTTTATCCCCATCTGGTCTAATGCGTAGTTGATCAAAGGCTTTAATTCTATGGAAGCGTGTTCTGGCTGCCTTGAAGGTATCTCTTCTACATGGACGATCTGGTTCTCATAGCTTCTGGAGGATTTGATGCTGTGAAGTAAACCAGATATGGACATTCTATTATTCTCCTAATTGAAATGGTCTTCAACCTGTATATGCTTATTTAGTTCACCACAATCTCTCAAGCATCTCCCTGAAGGCCTCAAGCCGCAGTTTTATCTGCTGTGGAGTGTTACCTGGCAGGTCTCCCTGGATGGTGAGTATGGGGTAATCCAGTTCTGCTCTTAGAACCTCATCCTCAAGCATGTGGTGGCATGCGAACTGGGTATAGTGTATCACCCCATCTACATCTCTTCTTTCAAGTTCTTTTCTAAGGAAATCTATCCTGAAATCAAGTGGCCTGGCAAAAGTATAATCACAGTAATCCCGGGCGATCTTTCTAATGTCAGTTCCTCCATGCCTTATAAATTCGTAAGGGAGTTCATCAAATACTATATGCAGGCCGAGTGATTGTGCTGTCTCATGGAAATCATAATAGATCGGAGGCACTCCGATTAATGCCACCCTGTTTTTTATCTCGATATTGCTCTCTCTGATGGATCCAATATCTCTTTTGAATTTATTTAGATCACCCGAAAGATCGCTAAAAGAGATCAGGATACGAAAAGCTTCTCCTGATGAGATCTCTCCTTTGCATCTTTTCTTATCGATCATCTGCCCCAGTTCTTTAAGCTTTTTAATCTCTTTGAATTTTTCGAAAGACTCAATGCCTCCAAGAAAATCAGACAGCTTGTATAACTGCAGTTCAAGGTATTCAGGATCTCCGTCAAAAGGATAAAAGAAAAAGTGGGTCGGGATCCCGCTCATCGCTACTTTCTGGCCATCAACAAGAGCATTATGGCAGTCGCCTCCTGCTACAACAATAAGGGAATCGATTGCTATCTCTCTTTTAAGCAGCATCTCCTTCCAGATAGCAGTCCATGCGCACAGCTTGTTCCCAGGGTATATCCTGGAGGCTGGAATGATGTTGTTGACATCAAATGGTTCACCCCTGCAGGCGAATATCAACTCAGGTGAAACGAGGGCGGTAATTCCGATCTTTGGCACGTGCGTCCTATGGCTTATAAGCATTTTATTTTTGTGTTAACACCCTTCCATCTTCTCTCTCAATCCCCTTGCCCTCATGCTCAACTCATTCTTTCCATAAATTGCGGCAATCAATTCAACAGCCTCAAGATTCCTTGCAGCCTGATCAAGGTAATTGAGCATATCACCTGCATAGGCGTAAACCCCGTATCTCTGTGTGATCTCAGCTATGATCCCATCAGGCGATAGTCCCTCAGCGCACAGTTCAATAACCCTTGCTGAGAACTTCTTCTGTGCACAGCCGCAGTACGGTGAGTCCTTGCACTTACATGCCATGAACTCCTTAGCAAAATCAAGCGCTGTGCGGCGCAGGTTCTCTTTTAGCTTTGAGATCCCATCAGCCGAGTAGACGATATCAAGCCCTGCACCAAAAACCCTTGTTGGAATATCAGCCCCGAGTGCATCTGACAATCGTGAAGCATATCTGAAATACACAGCATCCAGGGTTTCAAGCTCTGTGATTATATCCAGTGTATTGCGCCCTTTGAGTACTGCGCTCTTTATCAGGGAGGTCTGCTCCACGCTTAAAAAATGTGATGCCACGATATTTCCAAGTTTTGTAGGATAAAATCCCGCATCTTTCTTTTCAATAAATCCGTATTCTCTGAGTTTATCCAGCAGATAGCTAAGGTCTCCCTCACCGAGCAACAGTTTATCTATTTTCCTTATATCCGAAAGCCTGCGAGCAACCACGGTATTGGATAGTGTCTCTTCAAGCATCTCATCCTCTCCGTATTCTACACCAAAATGCTCAAGCTCACCCCGCAGCAGCCGAAAAGCGATCTCATCCTCTGCATCCCCTTTTCCAAACCTCCTCTCTGGATCGGCCAGCAGCACCACGACTCCCCGGTCATGGTAATCCGGTCGCCCTGCGCGCCCCAGCATCTGCTGGAACTCACGTATGGTGAGCCACTCTATACCCATGGCAAGAGATTCAAAGATCACCTGCGATGCAGGAAAATCAACACCTGCCGCCAGTGCCGCCGTTGTCACAACCACGGGCAGTTTTCCTCCCCCGAACCGCTCCTCCACTCTCTTTCGCTCACTGTAGGATAATCCTGCATGGTAAGGCATTGCTTTTATGGTAAGGCTGTCTGCAAGCATATGACAATTCCGGCGTGAGTTGGTAAATACGATGGTCTGACCATGAAAACCTTTTGATGAAAGCTTACTATATTCCTGTGCTGCTAACCGCTCGATCAACCGCTTCTTCTCGTATTCAGGTGAGAAGATGAGGTGTCTCTCGATAGGAACAGGTCGCTCCTCGAACTCAATCAGTGCTGCTCCCAGCTTTTCCGCAAGCCACCGTGGTTTTCCCACTGTAGCCGAGAGGTATATGAACTGTGCATCAGGGGCGATGAATTTCAAGCGCGCGATAAGGCCAGAGAGCCTGTGCCCTCTTTCTTTATCCTCAAGCATATGGACTTCGTCTATCACCACTGTCCCGATCTTTCCAAGCATCCCTGCATTACCAGATCTCAGGACAAAATCGATCCCTTCATAGGTGCCCACGATTATGTCAGATGAGAGCGAGGTCCGGATACCTTTTGTACCTTTTATTATGCGGCTTGTTCCAACGCGAAGGGACGTTGTCGCTATGGAAGAATAGCGTTTTGTGAACTGCTCATACTTCTGGTTTGCAAGCGCAACCAGCGGGACAAGGAAGAGCATCTTACTCCTCTTATTCAGGATGTTCTGTATACCTGCCAGCTCCCCCACAAGCGTCTTTCCTGTAGCTGTAGCCGAGACGATCAACTGGTTTTTTCCCTCAAGCAGCCCTGCGTCAACTGAGAGCGCCTGAACAGGCATCAGCTCATCGAGTTGATGAAGAAGTATCTTTTTGAGTTCTTCATGTATATGCAGGTCTTTTACTTTTATTGATCTATCAACTCTGTTTGCCTCTATCGTATCAAACCTTGTTAATCCTGAATCCAGTTTCTCATGATTGAGCATCGCAAGCACTTTATCAAGATTCCTTATTCCAAGTAATATCCTGATAAGCCTCTCCTGTCCATGTTTTCCTATCCTGCATGATCTTGCTTCACGTACCAGTTCTTTTCTTGCACACTCTTCGCATACCTGTTCATTATGAAAACTTATAGGGTTGCTATTTACAGTGGTATATCTGCCATCCAGAAGACACAGACGGCATGTACTTGTATAGCCATAATCCAGTTGATATGCGCTTAGCAATTCTTTGAATCCTGCCTCGGATTCCTCATTCCCTTCAGCTATAAGGATCCTGTCAGCAAGCCGAAGGAGTTCTATGAACTCATCCGGTGCCCTGAATTCTTCTTTTTCTCCTCTCTTTACCCTGAATTTTCCCACGCGTGCCCCTTTTGGAGTTTTCTTCAGTATCAGGGTCCCATAAAAGGCAGGCTCTCTTGAGTTATCTTTAATAGGTAGAACTGCGATTTTTGAGTCTTGCGGATATATTATGATGTAAAGCATCTTGATTTCTGAATGTCTAAATTGACCCCATGTTATTAAGTGTTAAGGCAATCCGTATATAATCCGCAGGATATAAGTGTATGCTTAGCATAGAACCGCAGGTTTTGAGCAACAGGAGTCTTCATCATGGATAATTTAGCATTAATCACCAGAAACACAGAAGAGATAGTGACAGGAGAGGAGCTTGAGGCATTAATAGCATCATCAAAAAGACCTTCTGCTTACGTAGGATATGAGCCCAGCGGAAAGATACACATGGGTCATGTGCTGACTGTGAACAAGCTCCTTGACCTGCAGCAGGTGGGTTTTAGAATAACCGTACTGCTTGCAGATATACATGCGTACCTCAATGAGAAAGGAACCATGGATGAGGTAAAGAAGATCGCTGAGTATAACAAGAGATGCTTTATCGCACTTGGTCTTGATGAGAAAGAAACAGATTTCATCCTGGGCTCATCATACCAGTTAGATCCGAACTACATGCTGGATGTACTGAAGCTTGCCCGCATCACCACGCTGAACAGGGCAAGGCGCAGCATGGATGAGGTGAGCAGGGATGCCGAGAACCCCAAGGTATCGCAGATGGTATACCCCCTTATGCAGGCAGTGGATATCGCACATCTGGGCGTAGATGTAGCCGTGGGTGGCATCGACCAGAGAAAAATACACATGCTGGCCAGAGAAGGATTGCCCCAGCTTGGCTATACTGCACCAGTGTGCATCCATACCCCCATCCTTCTTGGTCTTGATGGCAAGAAGATGTCCTCAAGCAGGGGTAATTATATCTCTGTGGATGATAGCCCTGAGGATATTAAGAAGAAAATGAGAGGGGCGTTCTGCCCTGAAGGTGAGGTCAAGGATAATCCAGTCCTGAGTCTCTTCAGGTTCCACATCATGCCGCGCTACCCGGGGATAGTGGTCAGGCGCCCGGAGAAGTACGGAGGAGACCTGCACTATGAGAGTTACGAAGCGCTTGAATCTGATTTTGCAGAGCGCAAGCTTCACCCCATGGATTTGAAAGCAGCGGCTTCTGAGTATATGAATGAGATACTCAAGCCTGTGAGAGAATTGATGGTGGTGGGTTGAATTCATAAATATTCCCCCTGTATCCTCACAACCTCTGTGCTGTCCTTTGCCTTTGAATACCTCTCAAGAGGCTCATGGTTCAGTTCCAGGAACGTCTGCCCCCATTTGAACTTATTCAGGATTTGCTCAGCCTGTTTTTTCTCACCCAGGATGTAGAGTGCAGCAGAAAAAGCCTCAACTGTACTGAGCTTGAAAGGCCTGCCGAAATTCACAGGGTTGGCAGCGAGTAAGAATGGTAAGGCACGATGCTTGAATTTGAGCCTTTTCAGTATCGGGAAGACACATTCCACCTCCTCCCACGAGCAGTCAAGCACCACAAGACCGAATCTTGCATCATCAGAAGGTGAAAGTGCCTGTTCTGCTAACGGGTCAAGGAGTATAGCTTCCCTGGGGAGTTTTCTTGGATTATCATGCAGTATTGCCAGGTTAAATCTTGAGAGCTTTTTACCTGTGCATTTCTTAGGATCGCACTGTTTGGCATGATAGATATGCAGGGGAATCATATACTAAAAATAAGAGAGAAGGTATTAAATTTTACCTTCTTCTAGCCAGTGCCGCAATCAGAAGCGCCCCGACTGCAAAGAGCAATTATAACAAATAAATAGTTGTATATAGTTTATAGCTAACAATGGAAGCTAAAATTGGAACCACCAGGATTATCCTGATATATGGAGACATCACTGAGCAGGAAACCGACGTTATAGTCAACGCCGCGAATCCCGGCCTCATGGGAGGAGGAGGGGTAGATGGCGCCATACACAGGAAGGGAGGACACGATATATTGAGAGAATGCAGGATTATCAAACAAACATCATGGCCTGGTGGTCTGCCCACTGGAGAAGCAGTAGTAACAACCGGTGGAAGATTAAAGGCAAAAAAGGTTATACATACAGTCGGTCCGATCTGGAGCGGTGGAAACAGGGGAGAACCTGATTTGCTTGCGCAGGCGTACAGAAGCAGTCTTACTCTCGCCCTGAGGATGGGATTAAGGACAGTATCCTTTCCATCTATCAGTACAGGAGCATATGCATACCCAATAGAAAAAGCGAGCAGAGTCGCTATCAAGACTGTCCTTGAATTCCTGGAGAGAAATACCGGGATTGAGGAGGTGCGGTTCGTTCTTCACAGCTATAATGATCTGCAGATATACAAAAAAGCATTAGCAGAGTACATGATATAACAGGCACGTAATTATTATGTAAAATAGCAGGAAGTAGTGGGGAAACCAGTTATTAAAGTTTCTTAATTGTTATCACCAGAAGAGGCTGGTACATAATTTTATTTTTATTTATAAATAAAAATAAAAAAGATATACCGTAAGGCTTATTAGTACAAAAGACCAACATCAAAATAGGGATGTTTAATTCGTGTTGATAAAATACCGGGGATTACCGTTTCAGGATATAGCGACCATACAAGTCATGTATATCCTATCCAGGTCATTCAAAATCCCTCCAGCAACACGTAATGTAATGATCTTTAAAAGAGAGAAGGGAGATGAATAAATGAATAGGAAAATAATACCTCTATTACTTGTGCTGACATTAGTAGCTTTGATTGGGGTATCACCTGGTATGGCATATAAGCTACAGGAAACTCCAGAAGTTACTCCAACACCAACTCCG
>DYGR01000009.1 GCA_020724545.1 Candidatus Methanoperedens nitratireducens | reverse complement strand
TAGCAACCTTTTTTTAAATATCCGATGATTCCTCCTATCTGCGTTTATCTGCGTTAATCTGCGGTTTATAATTTCCTGAAAGCATCATGGGAAAGAACTACTGAGACGTTGAATAATGCTTAAACTTTTGCAAAAGTTATAAGGATTTAGCGGATGGTATCGCTGGTAAAGGAATTATATGACCTTTACAACAAATTCATCAGCATCTATAGGTAGAATTTTTGCAATTTTTTTAGTCTCAAGGGTCTTGGAGAGCTCTTTCGGGAACCGTATAAGGTAATTCCTTCCATCCGAGGATATCTTAACCTCGTAGCCCTTTATCTCTTCGGTATGCCTCAGCGCAAACTCCCGCTCTATTCGCGACGCTGTCTCAACGTCTAACAGCTCTTTTCCGCATTTTGGGCACCTGTAGGCATTTACATTCATTATCATTATATTGCCTCTTTTAATATCGATTTTTACAGGTTCCATTTTAACGCGGCAGTCCGTGCAATACGCCGGGGCTCCGGGCTCCAACTGAACTTCAAGTGTTGCTTCTTCGCCCGTTAGTTCCTCAGGTCGAATATTCTCATAATCAATCTCTTTCTTTTTAGCCTTCATAATCATCCTCTCTTTCTCTTGTAAAGATCAATCTGCCAGCCTGAAGCCTGGTATGCGGTTTTAACCTCAGCAGTTCCAGTCTCATATTCAAAGAATACGGTCACATATCCCGCAGAGCATAGTCCTATGGCCATGTAGTTGCCTCCGCCGACTTTTTCTATGTAACAGGTGCTTTCCAAGATATTTTTTGCTACAAGCGGGTCAAGGCCGTGTTTATATTTGATTTTTTCGGCGACTTCGAATGACATAAGTATTCTTTGTATAAGCATTCATCTCGTACGTATGATTTTCGTATGATTAGATAAAAGTTTCTACAAAATAATATTCCAAATTTTTGCAGCGGATGTCAACCTATAAGGCGAAGTTAGCTCTATACCTTTAGTATCAGGATTATCTTAGCTTTTGGATTATCATTGTTAAGCTGGTAAAGCTGAGTTTTACAGCGTTGGGGTCAAGGGGGTAGAGAAAGCCCACATGCGAGAGGTGGGATGAATCGTACCCCTTGAGATTATGTTGTAGTATAACAAAAATAATATATACTATCCTGATGTATAGTATCAGGATGGAAATTCAGAACCGGTCAACTACCTCACGCTAAAGTTGTAAGGCTTGTCATTCCAGTTTTCGTTAAGGAGTTGGTTCTCCATGAGACGCTTGCTTGATATACAAACAAGAACGGACGACAATAGGCTGGTTGACATCAGGGCATCCAGCCCCTACCGAGCAGGCTTCATTACTGATGCTGTCGGAGCAGCCCACGCCTTTGAAAGTCCATCAAAGGATATTTCAGAACCTTAAAGGATATACCTCACATGAGCTTAAAAAAGAATTTCCAAGCTTAAAAAGCAAGCTTCCCACATTATGGACTCATTCAAAATTCATCTCATTATCCCATTGAAGCAGTACGGCAATACCTATAAGATCCTTGATAAAAACCATATCAGGATACAGGGGATCAAGCAGAAAATAAGAGTAAGAGGTTTAAAACAAATTCCTGCTGGAGCGGACTTAAGAGTGGTGACTCATGTTTATAAGGTATTTGCGGTTAAAAAGGTGAAAAAATGAAACTATCATCTGTAAACGGAAAAAAGAAGAAGAACCAGCCTGCGGATATCGATAATGTGAACACCAGGAGCATACTGAAAGTCCTTGAAGAGGCAGGACTCTCAGAAGAGGTGCTTGTAGCTACTGCCATGGAACTTTATGTTCCTCATCCTGGCGTTGAGAACAGGGATATAGCGCAGCAGGTATTTAAGAGGGAATTAAAGCTTGCTCTCTCTGACCCCAATCTATGCATATTATTATATGCAGGAATGCTTCTTGAAAAAGAGGGGGAAAAAGGTGAGCTGCCATGTATAAGCAAAGAGATTTTCGATAAAGACCTGACCTTTCTGATCGTAGATGAAGTAATCGGCATGAGCATAGCAAAATATATCAGCGGAGATAAGGGAATATTTGAATACGTGAGGTTTGATAAATTAAAACCGGGAATACTGTCAAAACTCGGGCCTTTCATGGATGATGTCATTGCAGGGCTGATAGGAGGGGTATCAGCCAATATGTATACAAGGGGGAAAGACGATGGTGGAAAAGCAGCAAAGACCACAGAGTTATGAGTGAATTTCTCTCTGCCCTGCGCTCTGGTTTTGGTTTCCTGACCACCATACCTGTGGGTATAACCATGGAAGGCATCGAGCGGCTCATGAGACATATATATCTTTTCCCTGTTATCGGTGCTGTTATTGGCATAATCCTTGCTGTAATAGGTCTCATCTCGTCATTGATACTTCCCCCGATTGTGACAGCGTTTGTGATTATTTTCTCTATTTACTACTTTACAGGATTCAATCATATCGATGGGCTTGCTGATTTTGGTGATGGTATAGCATCCCACGGTACAAGAGAGAAGAAGATAGCAGCTATGCGTGATACTTCTGTAGGTACAGGAGGTCTGATACTCTGTATGGTCGCCATCCTTGGTGTTTTCTCATCGCTCTTCTCCCTTATAGAAACTAATATGTTGCCTCTTCCATTTGCCCTGATTGCAGCCGAAACAGGTGCAAAGCAGTCCATGGTCACAGTAGCAGCTTTTGGCAGGAAGCTGCATGAGGGATTTGGATCGATGACCATAGATAATACAAAGAGATCCGATTTTATTGCGGGAATGGTTTTTTCAGGAGTTGTTTGTTATCTTCTTCTTGGCATCTCTGGTGTTGGGGCGCTAATTATATCTCAACTATCCGGGCTTCTTGTCCTTAATACAGCAAACCGCCATTTCGGGGGCGCAAACGGGGATGTTGTCGGGGCATCCAACGAGGTTGGCAGGTTAACCGCCCTGCTTTTTCTAGGAGGAACGGCATGGATGCAGTTGTGATGGCAGGCGGGATGGGGAGGCGTCTTGGGAAGGATGAAAAACCTCTCACCATGCTTCTTAATAGACCAATGATCTATTATGTGCTCTCTGCCCTGCTTGGCTCAAAGAATATCAACCGCATCTTTGTTGCAACCTCACCATGGGTTAAAAAAACAATCCAGTGGCTTTTTGATTTTATTAAAGAACATGATAATGACAACATCGGAATGATCCAGACACCAGGTAAGGGTTTTGTTAATGATATGGTATTAGCAGTGGAAAAAGCCAGAATTACAGGTCATGTGCTCATAATAATGGCAGATCTGCCGCTTGTAACACCTGAGCTGATAGACAGGATAATACAAAAATACGGTGAGGTGAACACACAGGCCCTCTCGGTTCACATGCGGCTTGATGTGTGCACAAGGCTTGGTCTTCGCCCTGATACTGTTTTTCACAAGAACAGCGGCTTCATAGTCCCGTGCGGGATAAATATCCTTGATGCCGACAGGATACGGGAAGAGCAGGATGATTATAATCTTGTTCTGGATGATGAAGAACTGGCACTGAATGTTAACACACAGGAGGACCTGGCTGTGTGCAAGATGTTCTTGAACTTAGCTTAATATCACAATAATCCTATATTCGTTTTCCTTACGACCTCATCGTAATTCTTGTATCCGAGCACCTTCTCGATCATATCTGAGTGTTTCCCTTTGATCTTATTCAACTCAGATGAGGTATAATCCGTGATTCCTTTTGCAAAAACCCCATCTTCGCTCTCGATCTCTATGATATCCCCCCTGTCAAAACTCCCTGTGACTTCAATAATCCCTGAGGGCAAAAGCCCCATGCTCCTCTTTATGGCCTCTTCTGCTCCTCTATCTACCATGAGCTTTCCTGATGCTTTTGACAGGATTATCCAGCGAATCCTGTTCCTGTACTTTCCATCACGGGCAAGGAAGAGCGTCCCTATATCCTCACCATCTATGATCCTGATAACCACATCACTAACAGCGCTGCTGGCAATTACCATGTGGCATCCTGATATTGATGTTATCTTGGCCGCCTCTATCTTTGTCCTCATCCCGCCCACGCCTTTCATACTTGTGGGATTTCCGCCGTAACTCTCTATTTCAGGTGTGATCTTTTTTATTGTACTTATAAGCCTTGCATCTTCATTTTTCTTAGGATTTTTATCATACAGACCATCGATATCGGATAAGAGGATCAGAAGTTCAGCCTCGACCTTGCTTGCCACCATTGCAGAGAGTTTATCATTATCCCCGAATGTCGCCTCTATCTCGTGCACGCAGATCGGATCGTTCTCGTTGATCACAGGAACCACACCTGCCTCCAGAAGCGCAGAGATGCTGTTGCGAAGATTAAGATACGTCATCCTGTTGGAGAAGGCCTCATAGGTCAGCAGTATCTGGGCGACCTTCAGGTCATGTCTTCTGAACGCCGCCATCCATTCCTGCATCAGGATATTCTGACCTACAGCGGCAGCGGCCTGGCGAAGCGGGATCTCACGCGGACGTGAGGGTATTTTTAGCTCCTCGCATCCTATCCCGATAGCGCCTGAGCTTATGATGATCACTGTCTTTCCAAGTTCCCTGAGTTTTGCTACCTGGTTTGCTATGTCCTCTGTTAACCCCCGGTTAAAACTGCCATCATCCCCTGTCAGGGATGAGGTCCCTATCTTCAGTACGATCCTTTCTATATCCCTGAAAAGCTCTTTTCTGTCAATAGCTTCGATGGAATCCATTCAATCCCTGGCCATTTTATCAGTAAGGCTTACATTCAGTTTTCTGTGTGTAAATTTTCTTGCGTTCGCTCCTACATAATCAGCAACTCTGTTCCCGCCCCCTAAAAGCACATACTTGTAGATCAGAAGTCCTTCCATCCCCACAGGGCCACGGGCATGGATCTTATTCGTGCTGATGCCCACCTCAGCACCCTTTCCATACCTGTAACCATCCGAGAACCGCGTTGATGCGTTCCACATCACGCTGGATGAGTCCACAAGATCAATGAATCTTGAGGCATTACTCTTATCCTCTGTCACAATGGAATCCGTGTGATGAGAACCATATCTGTTGATATGGTCTATACCCTCATCCAGTGAATCCACAACCTTGATTGAGAGGATCAGATCGTTGTACTCAGTCCTCCAGTCCTCTTCAGTGGCATGAAGTACAGCTTTCAAGAACACCATTTCTTTCAGGATAGGGAATGAGCGGTCATCGCATCGAAGTTCCACTCCAGCCTCATTGTACTTTTTCCCGATATCGGGCAGGAATTTTTCTGCAATATCCTTATGCACAAGTAATGTCTCCATGGCATTGCATACAGCAGGATACTGTACTTTGGCATCATAGCATACATCGACCGCCTTACCTGGCTCGGCCTCGCTGTCGACATACACATGGCAGATTCCATCAGAGTGGCCGAGCACAGGGATCCGCGTATTGTCCTGGATGTATTTCACGAACTCGTTTGAGCCCCTGGGAATGATGAGGTTTATGTACTCATCGAGCTTCAGCATCTCATTGACCTCTTCCCTTGTCTCCATGAGCGCAAACGCGCCATGAGGCATACCCTCTGTGCTCTCGATGGCATTCACTAATATATCAAAAATAGTCCTGTTGGAATAGGCTGCCTCGCTTCCGCCTTTGAAGATGGTGGCATTGCCGCTCTTCAGGCACAGCGCCATTATCTGCGGGACGACATCAGGGCGGGATTCAAAGATCACGCCTATAAGTCCTATAGGGCAGCTTACCTGGTACAGTTCAAGCCCGGTATCCATCTCAAGGGCAGAAAGTGTCTTCCCAACAGGATCATCGAATCTAATGACATCGTTGATTCCTGCTATCATCTCATCGATCTTGGAATCATCCACCTTCAACCTTTTAACAAGCGCTTTTGAGAGTCTGCCGATTTCAACAAGTCTCTCTGCTGCTACAAGGTCTCTTTTATTTGCAAAGATGATTCTTTCCCTGTTTGAATCTAAAGCAGATGCCATTGCTGTGAGGGCTCTGTTCTTGACATGACCTGGCACGCTGGCAAGAGGGATGGAGGCTGATTTTGCAGTTTTTACTTTGGTTATGATATCTTGGGGCATGGTTTATAACCACCTGATATGTAATTCTATGGAGTTATATCATTTTATTTCTTATAGATATGGGTTTTGATTAGAGTGATCGCTGGAAAAGTCCCACGGATGATGAATTCGAAGGCTTTAAATAGATTCGTAGCTATACAACTTTTGTTCACGCTGTGGACTTAAAGAAGTGGGAATTACGTTGTGTCTGACTCTTGCATAAACTAGATCAGAAGACTGGGAGGAGGGCACAATTTCTAGATTTAATACTCAGGTCAGATACAGGAGGCAAAGAAGATGGGAGAAAAGAGTGAAGATAAAATCAGATCATTACTGGACGATGTAGATAAAGAATTTCAGAGGCTTACTCCACATGTGCGGGCAAAGTTTGCAATAGAGCAGATAAGCATGTGGCAGCAGAAGTTCAACGAGGCAAAGAGTAAAATTCTTAAAGAAAACGTTGTGGATGCCACATCTGAACGCAAGGTGATCGGTCAGGATGCTGAAATAGATTCGTGACATCCTTAGCCTAATACCCTAATACGGCCGCCTCATCTGTTTCCCGCAAACTAAGCATGTCGTAGTTATATGGGTGTCCTGAAGCCTTGTGCGTGCAGTTGCACCCTGGACTAAATAGGCATGGCAATGTTTGCAGATCTTTTGTTTTAACTCCTGCGGAATCCTGACACGGTATCTCATGGCAATACGCCTTGCCAGCTGTACATAACGGTTGCTGCGTTCAGGATGGGCTTTGAACTCATGATCTGCAAGCTCAAAAAGCCGGACGATACGCTGCTGTGCCATGTCCTTTGCCCATCCTTTCTGTTTCTTGCGCATGGTGGTTAATGGGCGGTGAATTACAAATAGGTTGGGAGTGAGATTTAGAAGATCTTTTGTTTTTAAAGGTTGATTAATTGAAGTTATGAATAAAGAAGTAGTTTCCCTCGCAAAATACCTTGCCGCCTCACGTGCCGAATTTGCACTCTCTGAGATGAACCATTATCTCAGTAAAAAATACGATGAAAGAGATCTTTATACCCTTTTAAAACCTCACTTCTATGATCTGGACATCCTCTGCGGTACCGATTATAAATGCCACAGACTCGTAAAGCGCCCGCTGCCAGTAGACGATGCGATAATCAGGGAACTTGAAGATTCATTTAAGAACCCGGGACTGCCCCAGGATATCGAGAGATTGGTTGAATCGTATATCGAGCGCTCATGCGGAAAAAACTGGCACATGGGCGAGACAGCAGAATTGATCCGCAAGAACATCGTGAAGCAGAAAGAAGAGTACTGGAAGGGTAGATCACGGTATCCGAAGATCAGGACTATATCTTATCTGCTGTACCATTTCCCTGTCTATTTCTGCCAGTTCCAGTATCTTTTGCTTGATCTATTTAGAAACGGATTGCTAACAACTAAAATGAGCATACTGGATGCAGGCTCAGGCCCTGGAACAATAACACTCAGTACCATTGATTTCCTCAGAAGGTTACTTGATATTTACTCAAAGAGGAATATGGATGTTAAATTGAACATCAGGATCGATTCGATCGAGAAGTCCAGGGAGAATATCTATTGTTATAATGAACTTACATCCCTCTATCTCTCAAACCTCTTGCTTGAGAATGCCAGTATTACTATAAGTGAACCTGTTCATTCACACATCGAGATAGCAAAAGTTCCAGAAGACGAAGACCTCATAGTATTCTCATATATACTGACAGAGATGAGCGCCGCGCCTTCTGAACGCGCAGATGTGGTTGACAGGATTGCTTCAGGAAGCAAAAACCCTACGGTCATCATTATAGAGCCTGCTGAACTTGTTAATTCAAAGGCCCTGCGTATTACCCAGCATGCCCTTATCAAAAAAGGGTTCAACATCTTTAATCCATGCACTCTTATCTGGGGGATGGGATGCAGTGGAGATAACTGCTGGAGCTTCGAGGAACTGGGCAATATCCAGGTGCCGGGCTTTATGAAGAAGATAGCAAGAACAGAGGACTCCTACAGGTATATAAACACGGATATGAAATTTTC
The DNA here is from genome assembly GCA_020724545.1 of Candidatus Methanoperedens nitratireducens. Classification (GTDB taxonomy): domain Archaea; phylum Halobacteriota; class Methanosarcinia; order Methanosarcinales; family Methanoperedenaceae; genus Methanoperedens; species Methanoperedens nitroreducens_B. Next base: position 71,087 of record DYGR01000009.1, on the reverse strand, counting down.
ATCTGTAATCCTGAGAAAAGATGGAGTGACAAAGCATGCCTACAGGGCGAAAGGGAAGTTCGTGCGGCTTGTGAACCTGAGGAGACATATCGAAAAAAGGATTAATATCGTAGCTTCAGTAATGTCTGGAAACCTGGGTGATGAGAAAACCTTTGTGTTCAAGGTATGTGATGCCACCACATCTGTCCCGTGCTATGCTGTACTTCCTTCTTACCACATAAATGACAGTAATAAGGCGATCCTTGAGGCAGGGTATGGCGATATCGTTGAGATATACGGTACCCTGATCCGTGAGAATAAGGCATTCTCTTCATATAATCTCCTGATCACACGGAGTACTGCGATCCGGCCTGTAGATCAAACATTTATATAACCGAAGAGAAAAGTACCACAGAGGTGTTGTTATTAACTCTGATGCTGATCGCTATAAATATATGTCCATAAGACAACTGCAGGATATTACAGATGAGTTGAGGGAAGAGGCAAAGCGTGACCCGGCGCGTGATGCTGAGTACCATGTGGCCTATAAAGCCCTTGAGGACAAGATACGTGAGAGGGACAGGAAACGACCAAGATGTATCCCCACCCGTTTTGAGCACTCCCTTGATTTAATGGAGGAGTTCTAGCATAATCTACTTAAACATGCCTATTTAATATTACTGTAATGCAAGAGAGTATTGACCCTGAGATTATCAGGCTCTTTCCATCCGTTAAAAGCGGTGTGGTTGAGAGGGGCTTATGGAGGATTCCGCTATTCTTCGATCGAGGTTTTGGAAAAAACAGAGGATGCATTCGTCTTCGCCGCTATATTGTCCACATGGCAGAAATGGGTGAACCAAAAGAGGCCATGATGGATAAAACAATGGAGATATACAACGAGTTCTCAGAGCTTATTGATAAGTATCCAGACGATATGGATACCATCGAGCAGAGGAAGGATCAGCTTGATAGGTATATGCAGGAATTCGTAGACGAGGTAACTGAACTTATAGCTGAAGGGGACCCAACGCAGATATATTGAAATTATATGACTATCTCCCTTCAAAGAACAGCATCTGGTCTGCATCAACGATTGCGACTTCCCCTATGGCGCAGCATATCGCGCGGCGCACCCTTGCATGTCCTTTTAGTTCAAGCTGAAGACGTGCCATCTGAACCTCAGCTTCCTCGTAAAAATCCTCGGTTCTCTGGACCATCCTGTGCATTGAGATCTGCTTCTCACGTATCTTTGCGATAATACCAGTTATACCCGGCCTTATATCTCTCAGACTTGTTGATGTCAGGAAGACCACATCTCCTATATCGGTCTTAAGTGCCGAGAGAAAATTGTGAGGGCTTCTTATTTCGATAGTTTTTATTTTATCCTGTTCAAGACTCCTTAAGACCTGCTGGGATATGCCGCTGAATACTATATATTGCATAACATCACCCGTACATCGGGAACTCTTTCTTGGGAATTGGAGGTATCTCTGTAGTTTTTACCTGCTCGGCAAGTTTTGAAAGCTCAAGCTCTATCTGCTCAGCCTGGCTTATTAATTTCTGAGTATCTATAGATAAACCGAATAGATTATTTAGAACATTTATTACCTGGACAGCAGCTCTTGGATCAGGATTAGGTCCAGGGGTCTCACCCAGCAGGCTCAGGGCAGGTATGCTACGAATAAAACATTCTGTCATTATGCTGCCTGAAATACCTGAGATTGTCCCGACCTGGAATATTTCTGTTATATCTTTAATCTTCTCCAGCATTTCAGCATTCGTTGCTCCTCCAAAGACTCGCCGCTCCCCTGTCGTGGTCGCTATACCTGCAATTGAAATAATGTTTCTGACATGAATGGATTGCATCCAGTCAACCAGAACCTTACTGATATCATATGAAGCTGTCGGATGTATGGGAATATCCGAAATTACTACAATAATCTCATGTTTTTCTGATTCATAAATGCGCACAGGCATTGTGATAATTCCGTTAAAAAGTACAGCAAGAGGCGGGAAATACTTAGAGTCAATTGAGCCTATATATTTCATCTTAAGCTCTTCTATAATATACTGGCATGTGATGTTCCCTACAAGACCGATGCCAGGGAACCCCTCAATAATTAACGGATTCTTCGATTCTATAGGTTTGCAGATTATCTTTACAGGCGGTTCTGCGGATTCTGATATCATATTTACTCCAAATTACTTATTAGGGTGAAGGCTAATAAAAGCATCGATGCAATTCCTGAGCCTATTCCACTATTATCCCTGCATAACCCACTACAGCAGACAAATCACCACTTACATCACCGCTTGTGCTGTATTTGAGCAATGAGGCCTTTTTTGCGCCAAGGCTCTTTGTAGCCGCCAGCATAGCAGCGATCGGCCCATATCCGCATACAGAGGCATTGCGCTCATGCAACCTCTGATAGAAACCCATGATATCCAGATCCAGAATAGGTTTAATAAAATATGCATCGTTTTCCCTTGCTACTTTTTCGGATCTGTAGTGGGTGAAATCACTCGATGCTATTATCACGATTTTTTTATTTGTCATGCGTACGGCTTCTGCAAGCTCTAACCCTACATCAAGTGCTGTCTCCTCATCCTGCATACCCATGCAGATATGGACAATATTGAACTCCCCGATTCTGTACTGCAAGAAAGGGAGCTGTACCTCAATTGAGTGCTCGTATCTATGGGCGCTCTCATCCATATCAATAATTTTTTTAGGCAATGCCCTGATAAACTCAATATCGGATTTAACCTCACCTAAAGGGGTACTCCATATATCACTTGAAACTGAGATGGGTGAACCAAGACCTGTATGGTTTGGCCCTAACATCACAAAAGTATCTGCCCTGGGAAGAGTGGAATACACATAAGCAGCAGTTTTTCCCGAGTATATATAACCGGCATGGGGTACCACGGCCCCAAGTGCAGCTCTTTCAGTTGAAGGGGTATCAGCAAAACATCTGCTGACCTCCTGTCTCAGGTCGTCTTTACTGCGCGGGTAGAACTGTCCTGAAACTGCCGGAACTCTCATACTCGATTATATCTCAGCCTCGAAATCAGCTACTGTGTAATTAATAGTATCTCCTCTCTCCTCAAGCACCTTTTTTGCAAGGAGCCAGTAGATTAATGCCAGGGCCTTTCTTCCTTTATTATTTGTGGGAATTACAAGATCAACATTAGATATCGAGTTATTGGTATCACACAGGCCTATAACCGGTACCCCAACATTGACTGCTTCATTTACAGCCTGAACATCCCCGGCAGGATCTGTTACTACTAGGATATCAGGTTCTGCATACATATGCAGCTTCGGGTTAGTTAAAGTACCGGGAATAAATCTACCTGTTATCGCTCTTGCACCTATTGCTTTTGCAAACATCTTTGAAGGATAATGGCCGTACTGCCTGGCAGATACCACAAGTATCCTGCCCGGGTTGTATTTTGCAAGCATTTTTGCAGCAAGCCGTATGCGCTGGTCAGTAGCCTGTATATCAAGAACATACAGACCATCGGTCCTGACGCGATATACAAAACGCATCATTTCTTTTGTTTTTTGCTGTGTACCAATGTGAATTCCTGCAGTGAGATATTCATCCTGCGGAATAATCGATTCATAACCAGTATCCTGTTTTACATCCTGTTTAATATCAATGATATTTTCCATTTTGATCACCTTTTATTCTTCTTCTGCTAGGGTAAGATGTGTTTCCATAATAGGGATTACTCCCTTTTCTTGCTCTACTGTTCTTTTCACAGTAATAGGGATTACTTCTTTCTCCAGTTCAGCCAGTGCAATATCTATGGGTTCTTTTTTATCTGTTTCTATCAGTACAGGGGCTCCCATAGAGATCTGAAGCGCCCTTGCACCGATAATCCTCGCACGCTCATACCGTGTAAATTTGGTTTCAATCACCTAATCACCTCAAAAACAAGTATCCAAGAGTTGAATAAATTCTATTTATATGTACTAATTTTTTCCCAGAGTCCCTCTGAGAGTGGTTCATGTTCCATGCCGTGTCCCGGGGTATGGGGTTGCTGAGATTTGAACTCAGGTCACGGCGTCCCGAACGCCATAGGATGGACCAGGCTACCCTACAACCCCTCCTCACTGATATGGCGCCAGCAGGTCCACCAGCTCAACATGAGTCAGCAGCATTCGCCTGCAGCAATATCGTTCTATTCCAAGATCATCGAGTACTTTGCCTGGTTCTTCGGTCTGGGTTCGTTTTTTGTACTCATCCCATACACTGGAGATGACTTTTCCACAGGTAAAGCATCGTACTGGTATCATGTTTCACCTGTATGATTTCTGTCTTCTCTTTCTGGCACCCCGGCCGCCGAACTTCTTGGGCAGTTTATAGCGGGTGTCGTTTACAAGTAAACTTCTGTCATACTGTGCCATTGCATCTCTGAGCGCAGTATCATTTGTCCATTCCACAAGACCTCGGGCTATAGCAGTGCGAACTGCGCCGGCCTGTCCAAAGATACCGCCTCCGTGTACATTGATATCGATGTCCACATTTGGAATAACGCTGTTTGCGAATTCAAGAGGTTCTGACATCTTAAGACGAACCAGCTCAGGTTCTATGATCTCAATGGGTTTCTGATTAACCCTTATCCGCCCTTTCCCTTCTCTCAGGGTTGCACGGGCGATCGCGGTTTTTCTTTTTCCTGATGAGTTAACGATTTTCATGTATGACTCCTAAAATTTTGATCCTAATTTCTTGCTCAAATCACCAAGCACGGTGTAATTACTTGTGCTCAAGCGTGTGATACTTGCATCTTCTAATGTACTGGCCTGCTCTTTACTCAATTCAGGTGGTACTCCTATATATACTCTCAACCTATTATATGCTTCTCTTCCACTCATATTCTTATGGGGGATCATACCCCTGATGGTCCTTGAGATGATCTGGTCAGGACGCCTTGGGAAATGAGGACCGAATTCCCGTGAGCCTCTATTGGCGTATTTTCTGTATCGCTCAAATGTTGTATCCTTTCTGCCTGAGATGATTGCTCTTTCTGCATTAATGATTTTAATGTCTTCACCATTTAATAGCCGCTGTGCGATTATACTGGCCATTCTTCCCAGAATAAGATTACTTGCGTCAATTACTGTCATGCTTTCACCCCATTATCCTTACACCAGAGCCCTGTGGATTCCTGTCCATGAGCTCTTCGATAGTAAGACAGGTACCGCCTACTGCCGTTATCTTGTTCCTTGCATTTTCGCTGAAACTCACTGCCGCTACTGTTATCTGGTGGTTCAGCTCACCTGCCCCCAGGACTTTTCCAGGAACAAGTATTAGATCGCTATCTCTGGTGTACCTGTTTATCCTGCTGAGATTGACCTCTGGACGGTTCCTGGACGGGCGCTCAAGTCTGAGAGCGATATCACGCCATATAGGAACTCCCTTCTCTCGCGATTGCTTTTTAAGACTTGATATCAGGTATAATGTTTGTGGATTTGTTTTATAATTATGTTTCATTCTGTTCCTCCGTAAGACCTATCAGGTCTGACTCACGCAGTACCGCCTGATAAACCTTTAACATAGGCTTTCCTGCGTTCGAATTATTTCAATCCATGCGCCACAAGCATCTGCTTGCTACGGTTATTGTAGAATCATAAAAGATGATTCAGTCCTTCCCCCCAGATGCCTTTCATATTACATAAAGCTAACGTACTAAACCCCGCCCTCGGCGGCGCATCCCCAGGGGTCTGGGGTCGCAACCCCAGCGCCATAAGGCTAATATTGACCGAAAGTGTTAATAGTACGCTCATCTGCGGTCAGGTCTGGCGTATAAACTGCCGCAGCGCCTCGATAGAGGGCGGAGCGCCCGTGAAAGCGCGCTTTCCGTTGATAAATATGGTGGGAACAGCCTGAACCCCGTACAGGGCTGCTTTTGCGTAACCCTGCGGCGTATCTGTTGAGAGCTCGATTACCTGAATACCCGACATCTGCACAGCAAGCTGCCTTGCCATCATAAGCGCCCTGGGGCAGTGCGGGCATGTGGGTGATGTGAATACCTCCACAATAGTTTGCGGTTTAGGCGCTGAACTTTCCTGCTGTCTTTTCATTAGCTCTTCGATCTTCTTCTTTCTTATCCTTGCAAGTTCATCGTCTTCTGTCATATCTCCTCTCTTTATAGCGGGGTGGATGATATTCTCCTCTATTCTGTATATCTTTTATTGGGGAAAGAAGTCATTGTTGCAGGATTTCGCCATGAGAATCCAGACCTCAATAGCCTCGCATATGAATTAGATAAAGAAGTAGATAAAATAATCAATCTTAATGATCAAGTATAAAATTAAACCATGCGATAGCTCTATAAGCCTTGGGACATTTGTCCTATCGCATGGGTTTCGTATTCAATTACATCGTATGTTTTCAAGTTATTTAATCTTTTTCGTTGCCCCGAGCCCATCCATTAATTCCTTTTGCAATAGCTAATATTGGGTTGATACAACTGCTGAAGAAACATTCAAAAATAGTTTTGGTAAAATCGCGATTTTTACTGATCTTCATGATTCAAGTTCTGCTGATATTGCCAAGACATATTTTGCGAAGAATCTGGTTGAGGAGGACTTCAAATTCTTGAAGGATAAATTGCTGATCCCTGTCCCGCCATTATTCGTGAGAAAAGATGGAAGGATCAGGGTTCATGTATTTCTCTGTGTCATGGGAATGTTGTTTTATAGGTATATGGCAAAAAAGGTGGAATATGTGGGGTTAAGTATCAAAGAATTGCAGCATCAACTTGAAGGTATAAGAATGGCTTTTGTTAAGAATAATGAAACTTCCAAAATCAGTCTTGTCGTTGAAGAGATGGATCCAATTCAGGCAAAATTGTTTTCTCGTTTGGAGCTGAATGAGTTTCTGAATTAAGTATTTAGATTTTGTTAGGTCTCAGGGTAAGTGTGGCGATGGTTAATGGTTTTTATGCCTTCTTTGAAAGTACGGTAATTGTATTCAAGTCTATCATGCCATTTGACAAACGCTCTAATTTACTTTGAATAACAAGCTTTTCAATGACATCATTGATTCGTTCAGATACGGTTTCACTTGTTGCTTTAAAGCCCAGTACCCTAGACGATTTAACAATTAAGTCATCTTGCATAGTAGCGAACTGATGCTTTAGAACTAAGTTTATTGTCTCTGCGATCTCTTCATCACATATTAACTCTATCTTAGCAGGTGAATCACCGCTACGGTGGCGCACCTTGATAACCTGATTACTGGTTGACCAATAGAAATTACCACGTCGAATAACAGCTTTCTTACGTTCAGCAAATGCTGCAGCTCTGCTAATGGCATCATGAATTTTAGTACCTGTTCGCTTTAAACCACGATGAGAACGAATTCGTCGAACAACCTCATCAAAATGAACAGGTCCTTCAAAATCTACGACCTTAATAAATGCCTTCGCAAGTTGATCTACAGGTATTTCATCTAACGCAATTTGTGTGTTGATCTCAAGAGATGTACACATTTCATAATAAGGAACAATATCATCAAGAGTGTTATCCGGGGTATTTTTTCCCAGGCTTTCTTCGCGTTTAATCTCCTTTTGAATCTCTTTTACAAGTGGAGCTTGCCTTTGAATAACCTCTGGAGATTTATTTCCCAATTTTTTAGCGTTTTCAACCGCCTCTAGCAATCTACGACTTGTATCTGCGCGGTTCCGGTACCAATCGGTTGACCATACTCGATAAAGATTCCACTCTAATCCTTCCAGGATTTGTTGGCGAAGCCTATCTCTATCTCTTGCAACTGGAGAAGAATGATATTTAGCACCATCACATTCGATACCTAATATATAACGACCTGGGGATTTATCGGAAACAATTGCTAGATCTACTCTGTAACCGCCACAACCCACCTGCTTGCGGACGTCATAACCATGGTCTCTAAGAAACTCATAAACAGAATCTTCAAATGGTGAGTCTGTATCTTCACCTTTTGATTCGATAGTGTGCAATTTTCTATTTTCAGCATAGTCAAGAAATACTTTCAAAGCTCTCAGGCCAAATGATGAGTTCGCGTCAATCGATAGGTCTCCCGCCTTGAAATTCGAAAAAACAACACATCTTTCTCGGGCGCGAGATATCAAGACATTTAAACGCCTCTCACCACCATCTTGGTTTAGAGGTCCAAAATTGTGGGTAAGGCGCTTTAATTCATCGAATCCAAATCCTATACTAAGAAAGATTACATCACGCTCATCACCCTGTATGGTTTCTAAGTTCTTTACGAAGAAGTGCTCATTCTGATTCGCCTTAAAAAATTCCTCCATATCGGGATGCTCTCTTATTTGCTGTTCTACCTCTTCTAAAATCGCCTGTTGTTGCTTAATGTTGAATGTCCCAATACCAAGGCTTTTACCTGGGTATTTTTGATAATGTTCTAATGCTGCTTTTGCGACAATTCTGGCTTCCATTCGGTTCACGGAACTCTTGCCGCGATCGTAAACTGTAGCGGGTGAGTGGATGAATTTCAAACCCAGATGTTCAACATTATTAATTGGCGACGGGTAGATAACCAGTCGATTATCATAGAATTCTTGATTAGATACGGCAATCAGAGACTCATGTTTGCTTCGATAATGCCAGCGCAAAGTCTTTGATGGGAAACTAATTTTGCACAAATGAAGAATGCTTTCAATATCTGAAACTGGAGCAATTATTTCTGGACCCTCGCTCTCATCTGATTCTATGATATGATCAAAGAAATTTGTAGGAGGCAATTGACGTGTATCTCCAATTACAACTGCTTGACTCCCGCGTAAAAGCGCACCAAGTGCATCTTCTGGTTTGACTTGGCTTGCTTCATCAAAAACAATCACATCGAAACGAGCTGTCTTTGGGTCAAGAAACTGAGCTATTGAAAGTGGACTCATCATAAAACATGGTTTGATTTTTTGAATCAATCCACCAGCAAGAGACATAAGTTTACGAATAGGCATATGTCTACGCTTGCGGCTAAATTCACTCAGAAGTATTCCAGCTTCTGAATTTCGTGAAGCTCCGCCCGAAAGACGCGGTTGGTTCTGATAAAGAATATATGCAAGTCTTTGTCTATTCTGAGTAATTAATTCACGATCAAGATCCATAAAATTCTTGATTTTTTTCTCATGTAGGTCTCCGACAAAATTTGCCAAGACTGGTCGTTCAACAAAAGCGCACCTTAGTAGTTCATCCGCAAAGTTTCCCTCAAAGCAGGGAATAATGTCTTCTGATTCAAGAAGATCTGAATCTATTGCCTCAACGATAGGATAGGCAATAGTATTGAGGCAGGTTTTTCGAACATTAGAAAATTGTGCCCATCGTTGAAGTTTACAGAGTCCATCTTTCCATAATTCCAAACGTGAGGTATAATTCTTTAGTAAAATATCCTCAGCGTGTCCTCCAAAAATCGCTTCATAATTTACTCCTAATCGATTTGCCAAAAGGTCACGTTTTTCTACAAAACGCTTTGAGGCTTTATCAACATTCTCCGCTGCAGTTTCTATTTGTTCCTTCGATATGCCAGTACTTATTCTATCTACAATTTTTTCATTGAACACTTTATTCAGTAACTGTTGCCTGAAAGAAACAATCCATTTTGAAAAAGAATACATTATCTGAGGATCGCTATCTGCTCCTCGCCAGTGTGAGCCGAAAAGTGATCGACCTTTTTGATTAGCCTTCTGAATCTCTTCCCTTAGTTGTTTAAAAACTACTAATGTTGTTAGATCAAAAATAATTTCCTTTGAATCTTTAGGTGGGAAATTCTTGTAAATGGAGGAAATCTCATGTTTTAAAGGACGGTATCTATTGTTTAAAATTCTAATAATGAAAAACTTGGCTGAAAGTTCTTTATATTCTTTAAGAAGAGAATCTATATCTTTTTCAAAAGCAAGCGTTTTGAATTTGGAATTTATCATAGGAAGTTGTCTCTGAAATTCCTCAACTTTTTGAATTAGTGTTTTTGTCGTCTCACTTATTTCATTCCACTCCGGGTTTCTTAGAACATCTCTATCGATTGGCTTTGATATAGCTATGACTTCTGCTGCCGAGATAGCATTTAGCACCTCTTTTAAGGTAGCGGGTCGTTGCATTTCACATGCTTCCACTAGCTTATCAATTGCCATTTCAAGTTCAATTACAGAATTTTTGCACTCGTTAATCAGTATTTCAATTTCCCGTTCATCAGGTGGCAGCACCATTGAGGGTTCGCATCCTTTCCAGGGATTCTTCCCTATAGGTTTTACCGCAGGTAATATTTCTGCTAGATCCGAGAGCGTCGATATTGCATTAGTCCATTCTTTTTGCTGGAATTTATCTACATTTGAGAATTTAATTTGTGGCATAGGTTTCCTGGCCCTTTCAAAATGGCGCAACATCCTCTCCTTAATACAGAATAGCATAAACGGAGATTTACCTATCTCTCCTAAGGGCTCTCGTAATGCCTTAGCGTAATTATTTAACTCAGACTTATGAGAATCCAATTTATCGAATTCATTTTCTATAGATATCGATTTTGGCGGGGATCTCTCTATTGTTCTTCGAAGTTCTTCAAGAACACCTTTTTTATTTGATTTTCGACTATGTAGTTCAAGGCAGAAATCTCCAAGACCCACCTGATCAAGACGGCTCTTCACGACTTCAAGGGCTGCCATTTTTTCACTTACAAATAGTACCGTTTTTTTAGCTGCAAGAAGTTCAGCAATGATGTTTGTAATAGTCTGTGACTTCCCAGTACCTGGTGGTCCCTCCACTACCAGATTTCTCCCAGTTTTAACGTCTTCGATTACTGCGATTTGAGAAGGATCCGCATCCATTATATGATAGAGATCCCGCGCATTAAGTTTCTCGTCTACTTGATTCTCTGAAAATTCTGAAATAGATTGTTTAGCCGATGATGGATCAAATATAGCTGTTATCAGTGGATGGGTAGCAGGAGATTTTCCTTCTGGCCAAGATTTCAAATCGAGGTCTTTGTACATTACAAATTTCGTAAAACTGAAAAAACCTAAGTGAATATCGGGCAAAACCTGCCATTTTGCCATATTAGATATGGCTTTAGCTACGCGTTTGAAATATTCATCAATATCCGATTTAATTTCTGGCATCTCAAAATCGGGTAACGAGATATTTTGTTCAAGAAGTTTTGCTTGAATTGAGATATTAGTGAAAATGTCTTCTCCTGTCCAAACTACCTTGAAAGACATATCGATCTTGGTACGTTCTAATTCGACGGGAATAAGGATCAATGGAGCTAGTCTGGATTCAATAGAGTTTTGGTTCTCAGTCCACTCCAGGAAACCCAATGCCAAATAAAGAATAGTATATCCTTGTTCTTCTAGAACAGATTGTGTCTGGTAGTTTATCTTGAAAAGATACTTTTTAAGATCATCGGTTTCTAATGATGTTTGAAGAAAACGGTTATTTGGGTCGGCTTCCCCAGCATTAGATTGAGGAATTTTCCTTTTATTAATGGGAGAGAATTCCATTTTCTTTTCTTGAAAGACCAGAATATCATATATATCGCCTGGAATCCCATCAATGACTTTTATTGTCTTTGCATTTGTTGGTTTGAAGTTTAAAAGACGGTTACGCATTGTAAGGTCTAATAAATTTTGTCTGGCACCTTGCAACTGTTGTTCAATTTTAGTATTTGATAATTTATTATTCATATCTTATCGAAATATATAGGCTAAATTATCGCTAGATACAGATTAATAATATATTAATTTTACTAAGTTATTTTAGTGTTATTTCTATATCATGCTTGCTATAAAGAATCGATTTTTCTACTGGATTACTTTTCATTAGTTTTTCTTACGACACTTCGACCACTTTTCGAAAGATTTCAATACCGATCATCAATTTCTGACAATCTAACACTTAAAATGCTCAGTTCAACGCCAGCGACTTATACACAGCATCAATCGGATCCTCATAAAAAGATATCTGGAATTTGCTAAATAAATCCGGTGGCACAGTTGATATTTTTGAAGCCGCTGATATTGGAATTAGAACCTTTTTCGCTCCTGCGTCCAAACAAACCTGTAAGAGATCTGATAAGTTTTCAATATTGCTGATAGATCCACCTATAGTAATTGTACCCAGTATTGCGGTTTGTTCTTGTATTGGCTTTTCTAAAGCACCCGAACACAGACTAAGGAAAGCTGCTAAGGCAAGATAATCAGACATTCCCACGCCTGTCAGATCTTGCACATGTAAGTGGTAATCTTTTTCTTTTGTTGACATACCTTGACTGACTGATTTTGCATTTGCTTTGAAATAGTTAAATGCAGTTTGAATAGCTTCTTTAGCTTTTGGACTTGAACCAAGACCTGATTTTTCATATTTCCCGGAACCTGATACAACTTGTAACTCTATTTTGTACACACCAATCTTGCTCGAAGCTGCTCCAGATACTGCATAAACCTGTCCTGGTTTCGTCATCCCAACAGGAATGATCTTGTTCCCACCGCTTTCCGGGACAGTTACGAAATGTTCTGACAAATCCTCATTGTCGATATAAGAGAAATTGATATCGAAAAATTCGATCCCACCGATTTTCTTTAATTGCTCCTTTACCCTTCTTCTGCCTGCCAATGCATACTCAAGTATCTCTTGTGCCTCCTCTTTGGATATGTTCTCATCAGGGTATATGAGTTTCATTAGACCAGAATATGTTTTTTTCACTGCAATGACATCTCTCTGGTTCAGATTATTTCCAAGCTTGAAGTAATTGAAAATATTGTCACTAAATGACCTTTTTCTCATTTCTCTTAAGAACTCAGCAAAATAATCCACTATAAAGCCATATCTATCAGTGAAGTGTTCCGGCCTGAACTTCGGGACTTCCCACCCTGGTAAGTAATAGTGGATTCTGTCAAAAAATGCACTATCAGTGTTCATGGCTTCCGGAAATGGTGCAAAAAGATGGAATGTTTTGAGTAATGATGATATGCTCTGATTAATATTACCCACGAATACAACGGATGCATTCGCATTTATCTGGTCTTTTCCCCTGGCAAAGGAACCAGATGCCATGTAATCTTTGAGTATCTGTATCCCGTCCTTATCTTTGAATCTTATCCCTGCAACCTCATCGAATGCGACAACATCCCACAGCCCTACGAGTCCCACCTGTCTTGTACTCATGTTATAGAATAGATTTGCTACTGTAGTTTGTCCGCCAGATATCAATATTGAATTGGGGGATATTTCTTTGTAAACATGAGATTTTCCAGTGCTTCTCGGTCCGAGTTCACACATGTTATAATTGTTTTCAACAAGAGGCACAAGACGTTCCAGTAAATGCCATTTAACCTGATATTCCAGTTGTGTTGGTTCCATTCCAATGGTTCTTATAAGGACATCGATCCATTCATCTTTTGTGAAATTTTTCCTCTGTTCTATAAACTCATTTATGTTCACATTAGGTATCTGTATAGGTTTTAAGCTGGATATCACAAATGGGGAAAAAGAAGATTCAGTTGAGTATTCCATTTTGATGATGCACCAGATACCACCGCCAAGCAACTTATCATACTTTTTAACATAATCCGGTTCAACTTCCACATTCATGATTCCAAGATTGGAGAACAATGCTTCGTAGACATCCCGTTTTTCATTAAGTCGGACTGTAATTTTGTCTATTATTGTGTAGTATCCAGTCTCTCGTATTTTTGATTTGATCAATTCAGCTTCATCAGGGCGCACGTAGTTCTCTGACAAAATCTTTTTTACTTTCTTGACACCTTCCTGTATAAGGTCTTCATCATCCGTAGCACAGTTAGATCCTAAGAGGTATTCCAATACATAGACTGGGACGTTGTGACCCACCTTCATAAGTTTGGTGAGATCTTTTCTTACTACCTTTCCTGGAAAATAGGTGTTTAGTTTATTATCAATCTGGGTGCCTGAATCTATGTCTGCCATTTTCATCTGCCTGGTTTATTTTTCAATTTTTATCTATACCGAATATCTGAATATATTAGAAATCATCTGTTATCAGAATATCCACTTCAATAGGAATCTCAAATATCTCATTTTGTAATGCATTTGGATCATCATCAATCGCTTTTAGATTGTAGGTTTTGTTCTTGATATCGCTGCTCAGGGTCAATTTGATCTCCTTGATTCTTTCCTCTGGTTCATCTGATGTGCTGTCTGCAATGACCAGTTTTTCATCGCTGACCCTTCGCCCATCACTGTCCCATAAAGCGATCCTGCAGCTTAGCGGCTGACGTTTATCCGTCACTTTTCCTGTTTGTAGTAATCTTACCTTAAATGGGCTGCTGGTTATCTTTTTGTGGGAATCTATAACCATGATCTCCACTTTTCCGTATTCTATCTCCTTTCTATCAAGGTCCGAATCATAGCGGTTGTGATTGTAGATCAGCACTGGTATCACGATCTCTTGCAATGACGCGCCGCCGTGGACATAATTCACTCCTCCGCCCTGGGATTTGAAGCGCAGGTCTGCCTGGGGGACGTATAGATTCATCTGCTTGTCAGAGTCGACTATTGGAGCCATACTAAACTTGTGTGTGTTCAACAAAGTCAGATCCTGTTCGCTTATAATGAATCGTTTGTTGAATTCGATTATCTTGCTTCTGTCAAAATCCTGTGTCTTACGCTTATCTACATTTTCGAGGTGTTCTCTCTTATAGATGAAACCGTGGTCAGATGTGACTATTACCTTTGTTACATTGAGCGATCTACCCAGACGGTTTACCATCTTGTCAATATCCTGGATAGTGGATTCCACTGCATCAAAGACCTTGTGTTCAGATGATAATTTATCTCCCGTATCGTCTATCCTGTTATGATAGATGTAAATCACCCTTTTACCTTTGATCTTATCTCTTGCATCATCTGTTTTTAACTCCATGAGTTCATCGAGCTTGAATGCTACAGAATCGGGATAGAATTTTGATAGAATTTGTTCCCTATTTTCGGTGCCATTTGAGTCAATCCCATCTACGAAGATGCTATTGTTCCTGAACTCGAGCTTATTGTTCGGCAGGAGACTTGCCATTCCAAGTTTTGTGTACGATGGGAGTGAGCCAGCCATAGCTTTTAGTTCTATCGTGCCTTTGGTGCTTTTATTAAGCACATCTTTCAATTCGACTGCGTTCTCATATCGCAATCCATCTGAGATGATGATAGCAACCTTATCTCTGTCATTCTTTCTGATAATGTTATCAACATAGATGTTGTAGAACTTACTCTGATTATCGATTAGTTCAATATTCCATGTGGTTTTAAGCTCTCTTCCTATCAGGTCGCTCCACCGTGTGAGAAGCCTGTCAAGCATCCTGTTATACAGATTTTCAACCCTCTCCTTGGTGTCTTTCTTAAGTATCTCCTTCTCACTGTCCCTGTCGAAATGGTAATAGAACTTGCGGTAATAATAATCGATAAGATAGTAGCGGTTAGTATAGCCTTTAAAGAGTTCATTCAGGCTCTGTTCATTGATGCCTTCCTGTTCAAGCTCCTTTGAGAGCTGCTGGAGCTTAATGGCATTTTCAAGGGCACAGTAGATGTCCCCGTATACCTGATACCAGTGTTTGGTTTTCCTCTTATCGATCCATTCAAGATATTTCTCGAAATTATCGCTGCCGCCGTTAAGTTTCGTGACTATATTGCGAATGATATTCTTGTCGAAAATGTCGACAGACTCGGCTTCAAAATAATCCTCTACTTCATGTTTGTTCAACAGTGATGTCAGGCTCTTTTCGAGTTTATATTTGTCCTCAGAGAGCAATTGGTGGCAGTAATCATCAAATTTCCTGGAGTCATTTGAATGGTCCATCCATCCTCGTATGAAGATCTCACATTCGTTGCTCTGTCTGTTGATGTATTGCTCATAGGATTTCAGAACGACTTTTGTATTTCTGACGATGTGGGTTATGATGAAACTCAGGAACAGTTTCTTCAAGGTTGGATGCTCGGATGAAAACCCAAAACGGCTTTTTATCATGTTCCAGAATTCATCTACAAGCCCGAATCTTTCAATGTCATCCAAGATTTTGTTTTCTTTTTCTATAATTGAACTCATTAACAGTTTTCTAACTATCTCTTTCTGGTCGATAGTCGAGGAGCCTGAAAGTACCGCAAGCATCCCTGATACAAATTTCTCTTCTTTCCAATCGCTCTGGTAGAACTGCTTGAAAGCCGAAACTCTCTTTTTGTTTTCAAAGAATTTAGAATTTTTTTCCAGGAATTTATCGAGGTAGTAATCTTCCATGCCAAGCTCACTTTTAATATCCGAGATCTTGCTGTTCTCGAATCTGGATGAATAGAGCTGTATGTCTAGCAGCCAGTTTGATCTAGGGTCTCGTTCTGCTTCAGGGGAATAGATAAGATAACTGGATTGTGTATCGTCATGCTCAAGGAGTTTTTTTGTTTCAAAGAAGTTGTTGTTCAGGATGTGTGTTTTTATGCCTTTTTCAGTGAGTGCGGATTTAATGGACTCAAGACCTTCAGCATCAGCAGTCCTGTCCTTGTCGTACCAGAATACGATCTTCCTTTTTCCATACTCATCCAGAACTTCGAATTTTTTAAGTATGCTCTGGGTTGTTTTTTCTGGATTTAGCATATTCCGATCAAATCTCGATAAGGTCCTTTTTTATCACAGTGTTGACAGGGTAGTGTTACTCCATATGTACATTTATTACATCTTTCGCAATGCCATTCTCTCCAATCTCTACATTCTCCACATCTATTACAATGCCATGTACAATCATCTTGAACCACGTCGTTCAAACAAAATGAATACCAATACTCTGTCCTGCATTCTTTGCATTCATATTCATTTAATAAATTTTTCAATTGGACTTTCTCACATCCACACGGTAATTCATACTCCTCATCTAATTTTTCCTGTGATAAAGCTTTAACAGTAGCTATATTTTGAAGCGCGCAAGTTGAATACTTTTTAACATCAATTCCATTAAGCGGATTCTGGCATTCAACACATCCACATTTATCATCACAAGGTTCAAGATTTTTGAAACAGGAACATCGACTGTTTTTACATCCTGATTTACAGTTGCAATTATATTCTTTTTTCATTTCTATGACTCCCTTAACGTTATATTCATTCATCAAGACTTGACAGCAGTG
Source organism: Candidatus Methanoperedens nitratireducens (assembly GCA_020724545.1). Taxonomy (GTDB): domain Archaea; phylum Halobacteriota; class Methanosarcinia; order Methanosarcinales; family Methanoperedenaceae; genus Methanoperedens; species Methanoperedens nitroreducens_B. Next base: position 53,965 of record DYGR01000009.1, on the reverse strand, counting down.
CAGCTTTTCTTAGTTCCAGGGAGGCAACTTGAGTTTTCAACATCTTCAATTCCTTGTTGATCTGTGCCAGCTCTTTCTTGATTTTTTTCTTCTTAAGGTAGTTGCTACCATGTTTTTCATCTACAAATGCTTCTACTTCACTTCGAACCAGCCTCAAATATGGGTTCCCAAACACATTATTATGGCGGTACTGTAGTTTGCCATCATTAATACCCTCAATAATTTCCTCTTGTGTAAGTCCAAATTCTTTTCGAGCGGACTTATCACTAAGAGTAGCCCCTTTTTTAGACCAGGCGGAATTTGGTTCTCCAGATTCAATCATCTTTCTCTCCTTTTGTCTATAAGTTCATCAAGGTTCTGGCGTCTTTGGCGTCAATATTGCGTCTTTGTGGCGTCTTTGGCGTCTTAGAATGTATGCTGTGCCTTTCCCTGTAGTACCGACCTACGATATCTCCGTCTTTGAACCTTCCGCAGTGTACCGCAGCCTGAGAGATAATTTTTTGCGGCTCTTTGCAGAAAATAAGAATTGCTGCCCATGTGGGCTGTCCTTTGATTATTAAATTCATTTTTTCAAGAACCTGCACCGAATCTTCATCATCCCCTATCTTTTTTCTACCGGTTTCCTTTGCTTTTTGTATATACCTTTTAATCCTTTCAATATCAATATCTTCAAGGCTGGCATTTTGAACAGGATATTTATCCCAGCTCAATCCTGTGGAATGAAGATGCATATGTGCGATCTCCTGCGCTCTCATTATGCGATTGCTGCTGTCCACTCTTTTAAAGCATCTGCCTTTTGTATTAGCAAAAGCTATTTGTGCTAATGTGTGAGCAATCTCACTTCCAGTTAATCCATTATTGGTATCCGCCAGAACTTTGCACAATGCCTCGAGATCCCCTGATGGAAATGGTTTGCGCGTTATATCTCCCATAATCAAACCTCATTTTTTGCTTGTGTATGTTCTGTCTCCTCATCTTCCAAATTGTCCGCCGATAGTAGAAATAGTTCATGAAGTTTTTGTTCCAAAACTTTTTTTTCGATGAGTTTTGTCTGGTATTCTGCAATCATAGATTGTGAAAGGTTGCGGGATAGTGCATATTCCACAACTTCCTCATCCTTGCTTTTGCAGAGGATAACGCCAACGCTTGGATTTTCGTGCGGTTTCTTGACATCACGGTCAAGAGCTTCAAGATAAAAATTGATCTTGCCAAGATATTCGGGTTTGAAATCATCGATCTTTAATTCAAAGGCTACAAGACACGACAGTCCCCTGTGGAAGAATAATAGATCAATATAGTAATCGTTATTTCCTACTTGTATTCGGTATTCTTCTCCTGCAAAAGTGAAATCTTTACCAAATTCCAGAATAAATTCCTTTAGGTTTTTTACAATCCCCTTCTGGAGATCTTTTTCAGAGTAATGATGTGGTAGGTTTAGAAAATCCAGAATATATGTATCTTTAAAGGTAGAACCAATATCTGCATTATTCTGTGTCACCAGTGATGACACATTTGCATTGGAGAGCATATATCTCTCATAAAATCCGCTATCTATCTGTCGTCCCAGCTCCCTTGAAGTATATTTTTCTTTAATCGTTAGTGCTAAATAGAACTCTTTCTCTTCCATACTTTTAGTCTTTGATAGAATTAACAGATGATTGGTCCAGCTTATTTGTGTCAGCAGTGATGACACTTTTTCATTTCCACAATAGGTCTCATAAAATTGCTTCATCCTGTATAGCCCCCTGCGGTTGAACCCTTTTAAATCATGCTGGGTTCTGTGCAGGTAGTCTGCAAGTTTGTCCACAACTCCTATCCCCCACTCCGCACTTTCCACCTTTTTACTGATGTGTTCTCCGACCTGCCAGTAAAGATTAATTAGTTCCAGATTTATACTTTTTAATGCATTATATCTTGCTTTCTTTATAAGCTGAACGATCTCAAAAAAATCCTTTTCATATTCAAGCACATCGATTTTATCACTCAAGATAGCCACCTGTCCTTACTTTGGGGTGTACTACCTTCATATCCCCTCCACCAGCCCCTCAAACTTCGCGTAATTCACCGCAACCCCATCATCAAGGTCAATATCAATATAAGCAAGCGCCTTATTATTCAGCTTCTCATCGTATGCCGCAAGTTCCTCCATCAGTTTACTGAGCTTCTCTTTCTCCTGTTTATCCCTGGTTGACTCAGATGACAGCATACCCATCCTGGCATCAAGTTTGTCCTGAAGCTTGAGCAGGTAATCAGTTCTCATCTTGGCAAGCGTGGTCTTATCATACCTGTGCATATACACCAGCGCGTTGAATCCCCTGCCCTTACCAGATGTGAAAAGCCAGTAAATAGGTCTGTTCTTATAAGTCCTGGCATGGTCTTTGAAGAACGATCTCAGGAAATAGTCCCGTATGATCTTCTCAGATGACTCGCCGCCTTTCTTCGACTTTGAAAGTGCCCCTGCTATGAAATCAAGGTTCTCGGCAATGGTTTCTGCTCCGAATGTCACTTTGAGGAATTCCTTGAACCTGGATACAATGTCATCTTTAAAGTACTCATCCTCAAGTATCGGGATGATGTTATCATCGTCAGGCACAAATGACGGCGCCGGAACTTTTGCTATGAAATCCTTAATAGTCTCCCCCTTATTCGCAAGGATGAGTCCCTCCCTATCAGGAGAATACCTGCCGAACATGCAGCCCACTGCATAGGAAATGAACTGCTTTATGATGACATCCTTTTTGAATACAAGTTCGCCGTCCTTGATCTCAGATTCATCTTTCAGGATGGTAATGTCCTCAAGCGGCACATCCGGCGTGAGTTCATCTGCAAGGTCGTAGATGTCTATGAAGATGCGGTTGAGCTCCTCTTCATTTGCATGGGGCTTCTGGAATTTCTTTTTCCAGTATGAGCAGTAACTGTCGTATGCGTCTTTGAGCCTGTTCGATGTTTTGAGGTGCAGGAGTTCGTTTTTCCTGAAGTCCCAGCTTGTTTCACGGGAGTACCATTCTTCTCTGGAGATGTCGATGCATGATTGAGTGAGGGAGTTGATGTGGGATTTAGTTTCATTTAAGGATGAAAACATTATAGGAAAAGAACGTAGAACTCCGTTGTTAAAGTGGATTGTTGGTGTAATAATACTTAGAATTCTATCAGAGATTTTTGTATTGAGTAAAGAACACAAATATTCCATATTTGATTCATCTTTCAAAAAAGCTGTAGGTCCTGAAGAATCGAAAATATACCCTTCTCCATCCTTCCAATCTTCCTCTTTGATGATGCCGTTTAAGTCACTCAGGACAGAATCAGTATGCAGCAGCTTATCAGGGAATAAAAGTTCAGTATGATCTTCAATGCTCTCGAACAGGAACGGCATGATCTTATTGAGATAATTGCACAGGCTCAGTGTAAGGTACTTGTAGAGCTCCTCATCCTTACCCGCAGACTTCAGGTCGATGACAGCTCCCCTGTCAATATTCAAAAAATCCAGGCTCAGGGACTTTGTGAGAATATCAGGCTCCTGCTTGCCCGACTCAACCGAGGAAAACACTTTCACAGGAAGGTATCCGTTGACCTCCATGAACTTCAGGGCAACAAAACGATTGAACCATGTGTAGGTGACCTCATCTATAACCTGGTCGTACCCTTTTTCTTTAACCTCCCTGATGAGCCGCTCTCTCTGCTGCCTGATCTTTTTGTTAAAAACTCTGCCGCCTATGACTATGGAATCCTCGAACTCTTTATCGACATCCTGGATCTTATCAGGATGTTTCAATGACTCTTGCGTAACCACATATTCCTCAAGTTCTGTGTAGACGCTATCTTCATCGTATTTATCTACCTTGATAACCCCATCGATATCTCTTCTGATATCTTTTTTAAATAGGTCTTCTACCCTAAGATTTATAGACATTTTTATCACCCTCAGTTTTCAGATGTTTTTTCGTTAATAAGCCTGAATGCTCGATAATAGTTGGCGTCTTTGAATTTTCCAAACAAGCTCAGTTCATGATTGTCGTATTCGCCCGGATAAAATGTTACCAGCGGAACATTTCCCAATACTGGCTGTAAATTGTTTAGAATTGAATGAGATCGCACGAGAGGCCACGCTTTACCGACACCTGTCAAGAACATTAATTGGATATTTCCACCGGATTCCATCTTTTTCTGTATAGCTCTCTTGATGGTCTCAGGTTTAAGCATAATTTTAAGTTTATTGATTAATTCATCCGAACCCTTCTTATTTTCAAACTCAAATATCTTATCAGCACTTATTTTAGTTTCCAATAATTTCAGACATATTTCGTATAAATCAATCACAAGAACATTGACCGATCTATTCTTCAGGCTAAGTGTCATCTTATCGATTGTTTCACGGACGAGCAGCTCTTTTTCAGGAGGATAGTCGAATATCCAGAACGGAATTTCGTTGCCAAGACCTCTTGCACTCAGAAAGTCATCTTCTTGAACTTTTTGTTTTAGCAACTCTAAACGCTTTTCAAGTTTCATTTCCATTACTTTAGTATATAAAAGAGTATATTAAAGTTGCGGTCTCTTAATTGTTTTTTGGATCTATGCTGTTAACAGCATATTCGGCATATTTTTAGTAACAAATAGAAAGAATTATAAGAGAGATACGATATTTTTCGATAAAACGGTGGTGCTTATTTGCTGAACTCCTTGCTCTCAGACCTAAAACCGCGCCAGCTAGAAGCTATAAAACGCATATCAGGTCCGCAATTGATTCTTGCGGGTGCTGGAACTGGAAAGACAACGACCATCACTGCCAAGATCGCATACATGGTGGAGAAAGAAAGTATCGACCCATCACATATCCTTGCGCTCACATTCTCCAGGGAAGCTGCCAGGAACATGCGGGAAAAGATCGAGAAACTCCTTCAGGGAAAAGAAGTATATGTCAGGACTTTTCACTCTTTTTGCGCTGAACTTATCCGCGACAATGCTGACAGATGCAGAGTCCCTGTGGACTTCAAGATATTCGAGGAGATCGATTCTGCTATTTTCATATACAGGGAGATTGGAGTGGACGCGAGGAACGCAAGCAGGTATGCGAACACAATCTCAAAAGCCAAAGACCTCAATATTTCAATCGAGGATTTCAAAAAATATCTTGAAAAGCTTAAGAAAAGCGTTCAGGATATCAAAAAAGATGCGGATAACTGGGAGGAGCTGTATCGCGAATTCAAATTCAGGCTAAACACTTTTCATCTCAAGACATTTAAGGACAAGGAGGATAAGAAGGCAAAGCAGGCAGAGAAAAAAAGATATGCTGAATTCATTGACTTATATGAGGAATACCTGAAATATTCGAAATTCATATCAGCCTGGGAGAAATACGAGGAAAAGAAATCTGGAATAAATGCCCTGGACTATGGCGACCTGAACAGGATCGCCCTTGCCTATCTTGATATGTACGGCACGAAGGAATTGAACGACACATTCCGCTATATCATCATTGATGAATTCCAGGATACGAATTATGTCCAGTTCGAGTTGATCAAAAAACTCACTGCAGCGAATAAGAACATTACAGTGGTAGCAGACCCGAACCAGACGATATATGCATTCCGTGGGGCGTACACCAATAACATAGAGGAGTTCAGGAAACAATTCAAGCTAAAGCCAGAAGACATCATATCACTGGATGTGAGTTTCAGGTCTACCAACAAGATACTAAGAGTAGCCCATACCCTTATAGAAAAGAACTATTCAGAAGAAAATATGCATGAATGCCAGCTCCTTAAAAATCACAAGGATATAGAAGGGGAGAACGTCTGTATGATCGAAGCAGAAGATGAGAATGAAGAAGCAAGAGCCATAGTAGAGAAAATCGAGGCTTTTCTTTCACAGGGCACCCTGCCATCTGAAATCGCCATATTATACAGAACGCATGCCCAGGGGCGGAAGGTAAGACATGCTCTTGAGAATCGGGGTCTTCCATTCAGGGTCAAAGATGATACGGATTTCATGAAGCAGCCAGAAATAAAGACCGCATTGGCCTATCTCTATGTCATCAACAACATCTCTCATCCCACCGCGCGGGGAACAGAAGCATGGTGGAGGATATTCCATTATAACAATGCCCTGAGTCAGGAAGATTCCATAAGGATCGGAGAATTTATCAAGAGAACATATGTCTCATTTCAGGAAGCCATTTACCATCATATCGATGAACTCAGGCTAACAAGAAGCGGTCTTGAGACCACTGGCAATGTAAAAAAGCGGATAGAGTCGCTCTGTGAAAAGAAGAATCTCGACATATCGGACCTGATCCTTGAGGTATATGACCAATCCGGTCTTTCAAGGCAGTTTGTACATCATGATACTATACGAAGCCGTGAAGCTCTTTTAAATCTGAGGCAGCTTTATGAATTGGCCAGGAATTTTGAGGAGTTCCATGGAAAAGACCCCAGCCTTTTCATAGATTATCTTGAGATACTCGATGAGATGGACGGCAACCCTCCGCCTGCAAGGATCGAAAGCGAGGATGCTATAAATCTCATGTCGATACATGCGGCAAAAGGACTGGAGTTTGGCGCGGTATTTCTCACGAACCTTGCAAAAGATAAATTCCCTCTATATCGAGGCGGTGTAGAGCCGCTCATCCCGCCAGAATTAATGGAGCAGTATAGTGATCTCTTCGAGGACAGATCAATCACCGATATTGACAAAGCGGTCAGGGAGCGCAAAAAAGAGATCAAAAAGGAGGAAGAGAGACGGCTTGCCTATGTCGCATTTACAAGAGCAAAAGATCATCTTTTCCTGACATTAGCGACAAAATATGGCGGGGATGAAAAAGAGCCGTCAGAATTCTTATCCGATATCGGGTATGAGAACTGGAGAGCGGGCGGGAATATCACTGCCGGAGACCTTACCTATGCGAGGGATACCGGGATCAAAGTCCGGGAGATGGTAAAAGATAGCGCGCTTGAGCGAGAAAAAGCCATGCGTAAAAGACTTATCATTGAGTTATTGGACGCAGGAGATCTTAATGAAATAATGAGAAATACGCTCCTGTATCAGGCATTGAGACATGGAAAAACAATGGTTTTCAAGGAATTTATTGATTCTAACTGGCCAAAAATAGACCCTTCAGAAGATGCAGACAATATTCTTGCAAGGATAAAAGAGAATAAAAACGGTTTAAAATTCAATCCTGCAGGTATGACCTTTAGTGTGACCTCGATAAATACATATGCGAACTGTCCCAGGCAGTATGAACTAGCAGAACTCCTCAGGATGCCCACCCGCGCCTCGGAGGACTCGACAGGAGCCATGAACATGGGGAGTTTTATCCACAAGGTTCTTGAAAATGCCGTGGGTGAAAAAATAACAACAAAGGAGCAGTTATACAAAATCAGGGATCATGTTGCGAAGGAACCGCAATGGAAAGGGATCAATCTTAAGGCAGCAACCGAAGCGCTTGATGTATTCTGGGAGCGCAACAGGAACACAATTGCGAACAACCTGATGGTTGAGCAGCGGTTCAATGTACATCTTGACGGGTTTAATTTCAAGGGATTCATTGATCGAGTTGATAAAATTCCCGGGACACAGAACGATGTGGAAATTATCGATTACAAGACCGGGAAATATGAACCCGGTCCTGATGAACGTTCAAAACAGCTCTTACTCTATGCCCGGGGTCTTGAGCATATCCATCCGCAATTAAAAGTGAAAAAGCTCACACTCGAACTGCTGGCACTTACTGCTCCGAGGACATTCGAATTAAAGGATGGAAAATATGAGAGCGCCGGTAACTCAAGAATAGGAGCGCTTGATAATATAGCTATTGAAAGTATGATTGAAATTGCAAAGCAGATCGCATACGATTACGAGCATGGATTCAAAAAAACAAAAAATGAGAGTGCCTGCAGGGAATGCGGATATAAATTGTATTGCTAAGATTAAGACTTGACCGGATATTATGCTTTGAGAGGCGCCTTAAATTTTACTTCGAGCCAATCTCCAATAAATGTGCCTATTATGAAAAGTACTGTAAGAAATAATACACCTATTATTATTGCGATGATAGAACCGGCAAAAAACATCAATGATGATCTGCCCGCGATAGCCGCCAAACCGGCAAATAGGATAGAAAAGATTATTCCAATCAATAAACCTTTCTTTAGAAGAGCCTTCTTATCTTCTTTTCCAGGCTTTAAGTAACCGTACATAATCCCAGCAATCAGAGCAATAAGATCAAGCACCATAATTTTGTATATTAAGCTTTCTCTCCTTAAAAATGTTTCCTATGAAAAACCCGATTTTCATTCATACATCACATGAATCCAAAACTTATGGGGATTATTTGATAACGAATAATTTCATCTTACTTACCAAAGCAATAAAAATAAGCTCATACAGGTAGAAGACCATTTCACTTTATGCCCGACTCTAATTATCGCCTCGTCAAACGGTAGAAAAGATAAAAGAACTGAGAAGCCTGAACGTCACTTTACCAGGGCAGGACTGCAGGTTCTGCTCAAAAGAATGCGGGGACAGGATCACAAGACATACCCCGTACAGGGTCTCAAGCACGGACTTCGCGGAGAGGGCATTGAAACTAGAGACCAATTATAATAAAGTTAAAGAAAAGGTCCAGGAACTGGTACGATCTATGATCGATGAGGCAAAAGCCAGGGCTGCTGAAGAAAAAGAGGTTAAGAGCGTTCAGGTCTCTCCCGTTCAGGAGGCTGCCTGTGCCCGAATCCCTCAGGTCATGAGTTGAGATTACGCAGCATCTATACTGCATACGAGTGAATCCTGATATGCAACCGACAGCAAGAACCTCGAATAAGGAGAATCAAGGAAATGTGGTATCTGATCGCAGGCACGATATTCGCCGTGTCAGCAGCTTATTTACTCGTCATCCGGCCATGGCATTTGAGGTGGGGCAAGACCGGTGAGGAGGTCAAAATTACAGCAAGATCCCCATTTAACGATGATCTAGAGCTGATACGGATTTAAAGTAGCCACCATAGATTAACTGAAACAAAGCAAATTCAAGAATGGTTCGAGGTAGGGGAATGACTCTCAGTGAAAAAACCGCTAAAATAGCAACCATTAATTTGCACTGGTATCTGGTATAATTTACTAAATCTGTATCTCTCGTAATCTATCCCACAATCTTTAATAGGAGTAGTAATATATTGGTAGTCATAGGGATGTAACAGATAGTAGTTGATAATTTAAGGAGTAACTTTCTTATAACAGTAACCAGCTGCAATTTAAGCGCCTTCAACAAATTGCCGGATATAGCCCTATATTAGAGAGTGTGAGTCTTTGTATACTAAAAACGATGCTAAGTGCAGGGAATGCCTGTGGTTTGATCCTGCTTATGATAAGTGCCTTTTTTACGGAGCAGTAAGGGCAGATGACATGGCTTGCGAGAATTTCCAGCCAGCAGAATAAAGATTTCATCTTGATTACTTGCTTGCCACCAGATTTAAGCTATAGTTATTAATTCCAGAGAGGTTTACTATTAATATATCAACTATCTGAGAGGAGGGGAATTTAAAATATGCACTACAAAGAAATGCAACGTCATGATGTCTCAAAACACTATAAACGGCCCGAGCTGTGTGTGATTGAAGGGGAAGCATGCGGTCATGTCATTCCTGAACAAGCTGCTAAGATTCAAAGCTTTAAAGGCGCTTGCCCTTTTTGTGGGCAGGTACAGGTATGGCATGTCCACGAAAGCCAGTTTTATTATCCTGAGGTCTAATCTCTCTTAACCACTTTTTAGTTATAGCTATTTGAATGAGTATAGCGTATTTTCGCAATACTTCTACAAGGTCGAGCCACCAGGATGCAATATAGAGCGTTTTCTTGATCGGTAATGGTTCTAATACCTACGTAACTATAGTGTTTTGCAGAGAGTTTTAGACAACACCTGAAGAATAGAACGCGGATAACACGGGATTTGATGGATACACACTTGATCTTACAGATATAGCAAAGAGCGTTGCAGCAATCTATGATACTTCACTTGAAGGAAGAATAATTCACCAGTGTCTATTCACTTTTTTGGTAAAGTTTTAATGATTGTGGGCTAATTATCTATAGGAGAAACGAACATGGCTAAATTTGCCTATATATACGATTTTGGAGATTACTGGTATCATAAAATCCTGGTTGAAAAGATCCTGCCCCTGGAGCCGGATAAGCATTACCCAATATGTCTTAAAGGCAAACGTGCCTGTCCTCCCGAAGACTGCGGCGGAATCTGGGGCTATTACGCATTCCTAAAGGCAATTCAGGATCCCGACAACCCAGAGTATGATCACATGCTTGAGTGGGTGGGCGGTAGTTTTGATCCCGAAGCTTTTGATCTTGATGAAATCAACCGAGAATTGAGAAAAGTCAGATGAAAACGTATAGGAAATTCGAATATCAAGCCGCAGAGGAATAAAACTATAATCTTTCAAAGGAATACAATCCTGTATGAAACCAAAGAAGGGAAGCCTGACCATCCTTTAAGTGATAAGATAGTGGCTTATCAAAAACAAAGGATAAAAGGTCTGAGGGCTATGGATAAGAAAGGAAAAGCCTAATAAAGATTTGGTAGTAAAAAATAGCCGCCATAGACGAGTTAAAGCAAAATGGCTTTAAAGAATGGTTCAAGGTGAGGGAATAAGTGAGTATATAGAACAAATGAGACGATGGATTCGCTACTTTTTTGAATGCAGGATTCAACCATACCCTCAGTCTGGATAATTATTTTTATTTGTGGATGAGTGCCTGTGCACACTTTGTAAATATTTGGTAATAGTATTTATATAGTACCCCTGCCGTAACCAATGTCTTACTATGAACCCATTTGTTATGACCGATCTGACATCAAAACCGTACCTAGTTCGTCTTGTGGCGGAATGATATGTTATGGACGAGATGCATTGTACTCTGTACCATTATGCTCAACCAGAGCTATTGAATACTGTTCTTGCATCAATGATTCCACCCTTACCCAATCCAAAAGTAAATATAATCTACTCTCGCGGTAAATCTCACCTTGCTGTTGGCCATCACCCGCGCAACCAGGCGCCGAACGCAGACCCAGCCCTTCCATATACTGCCGGCGCCGGAATTTCAATAATTTTAACCCAATACAACCACTAACGATGCCTGCGCCTGTTATGCTGCTGCCCTCTTCTAACAATGAGCTTATTCACCCTTCTTTCCGGTTTTCTCATTGCAGCCTTCTCCAGAACAGGCATTATCTCTTCCTCTATCACTACATCATTTTCTTTCAACACATTTGAAAAATTATCATAATCTTTACTGGAAAGGATATTTATCGCCTTTCCTTCTGCTCCTGCTCTTGCAGTCCTTCCGATCCTGTGGATATACTGCTTGCTCTCTCGGGGAATATCGTAATTGTAAACATGAGAAACACCCTGGATATCAAGCCCCCTTGCAGCCACATCCGTGCATACAAGGACACAGGATTTCCCGGAATGGAACAGCCCCATAACATTGTTCCGCTTGCACTGGGTTAACCCGCCATGAATAGCAAGGGCATCTATACCCGAGAATCTTAAGTTTTTTGCAAGTTTGTCTGTATTTCTTTTGGTATTGCAGAAGACCATAACAAGCCCCGAGTTCTCATGCTTCAGCAGGTGCACCAGCAAAGAAAATTTTAAATCCTCGCCAACATCATAATAAGTCTGAACCAGTTTTTTCGGGTCAACGTAAGACTCAACTGAAACCTGAAGCGGTTTTTTCATGTGCCTCTGGGCAAGCCTGACAACATCTTTTGAGATCGTTGCCGAGAACAAAAGAGTCTGCCTGCCCTGAGGACATTTTTTGATTATTCTCTCTACATCTTCTTTAAATCCCATATCAAACATCCGGTCTGCTTCATCCAGGACAAGGGTTTTTACACTGCCCAATTTAATAGTGTTTCTTCCGATATGGTCAAGTATCCTGCCGGGTGTTCCCACCACAACATCCGCAGTCCGCAATTCCTGGATTTGCGGATTGATTCCCACACCCCCGTAGACCGCAATAATTCCCAGAGGTCTGTACTTTGAAAATTTAGTTAAAGCCTTTGCGACCTGCTCTGCCAGTTCTCTTGTGGGAGTCAGGACTAAAGCCTGTATACCTTCTCCTCGCTCAGAGCTCTGTAATATACCGGAAGCAAATGCAAGTGTCTTTCCAGAACCTGTTGCAGACCCGGCAATAACATCCCTTCCGGCAAGGATTAAAGGGATCGATTTTTCCTGTATTTCGCTTGGATTTTCAAACTTCTCATCATTTATTGATTTCAAAAAAGGCCCACTGATACCCAGATTTTTAAAACTTTCCATAATCTCTTCGAAAAAGCATAATGCTATTCCTTATTAACCTCATTAATTTATATATTAAAAACAATTAAGAGCTATAAGCACCACTTTATAAAAGTTTAGATTAATCCACTGCTTAAAAGTTTCTCTACAGAATGCTTAACTACAATTATTTGCATAGTTAAGCAGGAGTAGTATGAACTTAAAGCAGGTATATACGGATAAGCTTTATGCTACGTGGCTAGGTAGCCTCAAACCCATGACCGCTTTAACTTACAGGTATGGTCTATTTAGATTTTGTTAATATTGAAATTTTCATGCTCATATAGGCGCATTATCCGATAACTATAAATGCACCGGGTGATGTTCTTTTATTTGTAATCTAAAGTGAGGTGGTTAGATGGTGAAGTTTCTAATACTTTGGAGAGTGGATACAATGAGGGTGCCTGAGAATATTAAAGAGCAAATGACACTCTCTGCAAAGCTTCTGGATATGGTTAAGGAAGATTTCAAAAAAGGCCTGTTGGACTGGGGAGAATTTGTAGGCGGCAACGTAGGATACGCCATAGCTGAAGGAACTGAGCAGGAGATTGCTCTGACATTAACGAAGTACATGCCATATATCAAGTTCAAGGTGAAACCGGTACTTTCATTAAGCCAGGTAGAGGAAGTTATGAAAACTCTATCGCAGGCTTGAAATTATTCTATGGCGATTCAGGAGTTCTGAATTGCCTTTCTCTTTTTTCTATAATAGAAGCTCCCTGGTTCGGTGAATTAACGATAAAGAAACACATCTACCCGATCCTCTTCAACTGTGCCTTATACATATCCACGATCTCCTCAACAGTAGTGGCATCCTCAGGCGCTTTATCCTTCCTCCACCTGTGCGTGAACCTGGGGAACCTCACAGCTATGCCCGCATTCTCCCTTATCTCATTATAAGCGCACGGGTGAACAGGGCTTAGAGTAAGCTCATCCCCGATTATCTCTATCACAAGCGCAGGCTCAAACCAGATATCGGCCTCAAGCTTGCTCTCAACCCTTGCGTGTTTGTGCTCCAACCTGTATGGTGAAAGGATATCAGGTAAATTCTTGAGATCCTCATCAGTAAAACCGCTTCCAAGCTTGGTTATTGTCGGGAAGACATCCCGCTCATGGTCATAGACCGCAACTAATAGCGCGCCGTAGCTTCCTGACCTCCTTCCCCTTCCCATGAGTGCGCCCACGATCACAACATCTATCGGCTCGATCATCTTTGACTTAAAACTGCGCTTGAGTTTTATCCAGAGCCAGCTCCTGGCCCCTGCCTGGTAAATCGAATCCTCGTCTTTTAATATAAGCCCTTCACACCCGTTCTCTATTGCACTCTCAAAAAAAGCCTCGATTTCCTTTACATTATCAGAGATCAGGGAATATACAAGCCTGAACCCGTTGGTCTCTATTATCACATTTCTCAATCTCTCCCTGCGCTCGATCAGTGGCTTCTGGGTTAAGTCCTCACCCTCAACAAGTAAGGCATCAAAAAGGTACATGTGGGCAGGGAATTTCTTAGCTGCCTCTTCTATCCCGTACTTTCGCCTTCTGTGCATCAACTGCTGGAACGGGAGCATAGTGCCGGTATCAGGATCAACCGCAACGCATTCCCCCTCTATTATGGCCTCGTTTACCTTTAGATTTTGCCTTACAAGGGCTGCTACATCTGGATACTGCCCTGTAATATTCTCAAGCCTTCTTGAGAACAGCGATACCTCATCCCCAAGCTTGTGAATCTGGATTCTTTCGCCGTCGTATTTCCACTCACATATCGCTTTTCCCAGCTTCTCAACGATCTCGCCTGCATTCTCCAGGCGCTGGGCAAGCATCATCCCGACAGGTCTCCCTATCTTTGCATGGTATTCCTTTATGCCCTCAATACCTTCCCTGCTCAGCGCCCTGGCAACATCTCCAAGATCAGAGGTAAGGTTGTACGCCCTCTCTATTGCTTTCCTTGCCTCTCTACTGGCAAAAGCCTGGGCAAGGGCATCGAGTATCGTCATATCCGCAATGCCAAGCCTCATCTTGCCTGTAACGGTACGCATAATGTACTTTGCCTCAACAGGCCCGGCATCTGAGAGTAGCCCTGAGAGAGTCCTCACCTTAATATCAACGCTTCCAGCTCCTGTTGTTCCTGCGATCCTATCAAGAGAATCATAAACATCCTGTACCAGAAGCTCTCTTTTATGAAGCGCAGTCTGCTTTTTTGTCTTTAGCAGGTTTTCGGCGGCAAGGCCTATGTCTCCTTTTCTATTAAGCTCCTGCTTCACTTCATCCATAGATAGCCCTGAGGCCATGGCAAGTGCCCTGAGCGCCATCTTCTCAGCCATGCCTATCTCTATCCCGGCAAAATCCGGGTATAGCTTGCCCTGAGTCAGGTACACGACCTTATCTATCACATCGCCGGGCGTACTTTTAAAAAGGTTTACCAGATGATCCGTCATCTCAAGTCGCTTTGTGGTCGCCGAGATCATCTCATAAAAATCAACAAGCTCTATATATTTCAGATTCTCACCAGATACCTATCTTGATTCTGCATAAATAAAACCATGCCAACTTGAGATTATTTGAGATCAAATAAGATGCTCGGCAATCCCCTCAGAGATCACAAGATCGCAGTAGATGCACCGCAGCTCAACAGGTTTTTTATTTACAGTGAATTTTGAGGTAACAGGCTCATTCGTATTTGAGATGCAGTTGGGATTGGCGCATTTTACCACGCCTTCGAGGCGCTCAGGCAGATCAACGAGGTACTTCTCAATGACCTCAAAATCGCGGATGATGTTGATTGTGGCATTGGGCGCAATGAGTGATATCCTGTCCACTTCCTCCTCCTCAAGCTCCCTGTCCTCGACTTTAACAATATCCTTTGACCCCATAACTTCACTTGGCACGTTCATAGCAACACTGACCACAGCATTTGTCGTGCCTGAGATCCCGAGTATGCGCAGCACATTGAGTGCCTGGCCTGCTGTAATGTGATCAATAACAGTTCCATGTTCTATCCTGCGCACACGCATCTCTTTTTCTATCATGCCGCCTCCATTGCCATTACAAGGAGCGCCATCCTGACAGGGACACCGTAGAAAGACTGCTCGAAATAGCGTGCGTATTTTGTCCGATCGACAGCAGGGGCGATCTCATCCACACGCGGCAGTGGATGCATTATTATGAGATTATCGCGGGCTTTCTTGAGAAGTTCTTCTGTAACCCTGTAATTGCCTGCTACTTTCAGATACTCTGCCGGGTCCGGGAAGCGCTCTTTCTGTATCCGTGTAATGTATAACACATCGATATCACCCATGACATCCTCCAGTTTCGTGGTCTCTCTGATGACTGCGCCCTGCTTTTTCATATCTTTCTTGATCACATCAGGCATCTCAAGTTGTTTTGGCGAGACAAGGGTCATATCGGCATGGTACAGGGACAGGGCGTAAGCAAGTGAATGGACTGTCCTGCCGTATTTGAGGTCTCCCACGAGTGCAATCCTGAGCCCGGAGAGGCTGCTCTCGCGCATTATGGTATAAAGGTCAAGCAGCGTCTGTGTGGGATGATGCCCTGCTCCATCTCCTGCATTGATTACCGGAACTCTTGAGTATTCAGCAGCCATACGGGCCGCTCCCTCCCTGGGGTGCCGCAGGACTATAGCATCTGCATAGTTTCCCACTACTCTTATGGTATCTGCAAGAGTCTCTCCTTTAGCCACTGAGCTTGCTTCAAGTGCCCCGAGGTCGATTACCTCCCCGCCCAGTCGTTTCATAGCAGTCTCAAAGGATAACCTGGTGCGGGTGCTTGGTTCAAAGAAAAGTGTCGCCAGGATTTTACCCAGGAGAAGATCGGATTTTTTACCCTTTGCTATAGGCTCAAGCTGCTTTGCCTTATTCAGGATAATATCAATCTCGTCCCGTGAAAAATCCCTCATTGAGATTATATGATACATCACATCCTATAGGTAACATTCTAATTTAAATTTATTCTTCTCTCTTTTCAACGGCTGCTGTTCAGGTCTGGAACGGTTATGCCTGGAGTCCCTATTGGAAGTACATTCTTGCCTGGGTCCCATAGGATATAGACCTTGCCGTAGGTATCTTCATCGATGTGGAGCGTCCAGCCGTCATCTGGTCGCATCACTTCTGCAGCATTATTATTGCTGGAACCTGCGCTACTGCGCCGTCATAGTTGAAATGGGTGGCACTATTATCGTCGGGATCTGCGGCACTGTTGCTATTGGTGTGATAGTTACTGTTTCTGTGGGTATTTCTGGTGTGTCAGTTGCTATTCCTGTATATGTTTCTGATATATCGTCTATTGTTTCTGTGTATCTTCCCGATGTTCCAGTTGCTATTCCTGTATATGTCTCTGATATATCGTCTATTGTTTCTGTGTATCTTCCCGATGTTCCAGTTACTGTTCTTGAGTATCTTCCCGATGTTCCAGTTACTGTTCTTGAGTATCTTCCCGATGTTCCAGTTACTGTTCCAGCGGGCGTTTCTGTTACGATCACTGTTTCAACCCTGGATGGATTAATTCTATAATAATTTCTATATACTCCAATCCCATTATATCTGTAGTCAAAGGAATCTCTTTGTCTTAGAATACCTACATTAGAGATGCCATTTTCATTTATTACGGTCTGCACATTATCATCCTGTACCCAGATTACAGTTGTTCCCCTCGATATAGCTACATCTGCTGCAAACTCAGAATCCTTAATCTCAACCCTAACAGATGTGGCTGATAAGGCATTTGGTAAACCAGCTAAGATCGCTGCTGTTAGCAGTAATAACACCAGTATTATGCTTCTATTCACTTACTCACCCCCTTCTCTCCCTATATCCCTGAAGATATATTGAATCTAATTATTAAGCTTTTATGAATCTTGTCTTATAAGCCTTGCGCTCATTTAGAGTTGTGTTAAAAAAATCCATCAGCTACCGCAGGACTGTATTGATCTCATTCCTTAGAAGCAGCTATCCTTACATTTATGAACTTTTCTAATACTCTGGCTGCATTCCTGTAGAAGCCGATTCTATCATTTTTTTCTACCTCTTTGCAGAATTTCGGAACCCATTTCGAAAAATGCTCCCGCATGAAGCAATCATACGCTTCTGTGTTCCCATTGCTCATAAGGTAATATAGAAATTCAAGTTCAACAGCTATGTGGTCAGGCAGGTCATGGAAGTTCTCCATCACCTTCAATCCCGCCCTGCTATAGCTATCAAGTACTCCCAGAGTAGAATCTCCCATTACAGTATCTTCCCTGTATATTGACTCATAAGGAGGACAGGGTAGCCCTGGGACTGCGGTAATAAAAAGCCTGGTGTATTCAACAGCAAGCAGGTTATAGAATTCCTCATCGTTTTTATCTCTATTCTCCTCAAGGAAATTAGAGAAGCCAGCTATTGCATTGCTGTCCAAAAACTCTATGTCCTTTATGAAGCCATTCCTCAAATATCCTGTGAATTCCCTGTCAGGCCTGTGGAATATGAGGCTGAATATCCTGTGAAACTCTTTATTCATAAAAAATTAAATCTGGGAGGGGAGGAATTTGATCATCCTCAACCCTACCATATAGAGAATTCCTAATGCTCCGATCACTCCCAGGACTATAGCGACCTCTGCTCCTGACACTGAGTACACTGCTGGCTCGCCGTAGAATCCCATTATGGTTCTTCCAACCACCTGCTGTGCAGGCACTGACTGGCCTGGTATAACAAGGCTGAACCTTTCTGCAAATACCCCTATCACAGCAAGTACTGAGGCTAGCTGCACTGTTAACATGTTCTTCCTTGCGAACAGGATACCTATCGGTATCAGGGTTCCAAGGAATATCTGGACTCCCCAGAACACAAAGCTGTATGGGCCTGAGAACAGGAATTTTGTCATCTCTCCGCCCCCGATTCCGCCGTAGGTCCGCACCATGTTCTCTATAAATACAAGGAACAACTGGATGAGCAGGAAGACTGTTAGATATTTGCCCAGACCCACTACCAGTTTCTCATCCATTCTCCTGCCTGTAAGCTTGAATGTAGTTGTCAGTATCAGTATCAACAGAGCTACTCCAGAGGTCAGGGCAGCCACGATAAAAAGTACAGGAAGCAATGGCGAGAACCAGAGTTCTTTTGCTACTATGAAGCCGAATATAGAACCTGTGCCTGCATGGACGAATATTGCAAGAGCGGCAGCCGCAGCACCAAGTACCTTGGTCATTTTCAGCAGATCAGGCCTGAAGGTGGTCCAGAGATATACTAACGACAGAGCGATATATCCGCTATATAAAAATGAATTTATAGCAAACATTGAGGTCAGATTCTGAGGCCCATAGATCATAAGGTTCATAAACCTCTCTGGGCGGCCCAGCTCACCTAATATAGTCGCCAGTGCTCCTATTAATAAGAGTATTGCTAAGAATATGGATATCTTTGAGACAGGCTTGTATTCCTCTTTTCCAAATACATAGGTCAGAGAGGACAGCATAAGAGCTCCTGCACTTGCACCTATGAGAAATATCACTGCAGTTATGGGCAAACCCCATGGAACTAAATTATTCGTACCAAAACTCTCATGTCCATATATCATACCGCTAATAAATTCGTATAACCCAATAGCTACCATTACCAAAAATGCCGCTATCAGTCCGTAATATCCTATTGATTTTCCTTCAATTTTAACATATTCAGTTTGTTTAGCGTATTCCATATTTTAACCTCCTAATCCATATAATATACCTGTGGTTCTGTACCCAGATCAGCCCTGAGCTGGTAGTTCCTCCTGCTACTAAGTAGTTTTGAGACCTCGCTCTCAGGGTCATCAAGGTCTCCAAAGATCCTTGCTCTACCAGGGCATGCCTGGGCACACGCAGTTACAACACCATCAGGCGAACCTATCTTATTTCCCTCAACTTTCGCTTTATCTATCCTGTGTACGCACAGGGTGCATTTCTCCACTATGCCTGCGATTCTGGGCGGCACATCTTGATTATGATAGTCCTTCTCTTCCTGCTTATAGAAATTGAAGAACCTCTGTCCATAGGGACATGCCACCATACAGTACTTGCATCCTATGCAGCGCTCATACCTCTGGAGCACAAGACCATCCTCTCTCTTATATGTGGCATCCACAGGGCACACCTTCACACATGGAGCTTTCTCGCAGTGATTGCATAAGATGGGCATGATGCTTGCGCTCGCATTAGGATACTTCCCTTTGAACACAGTGATAACACGGTTCCATTCCATCAGTCTTCTCTTCTTGTAATCCTCAGGCGTGGATGATGCCACGCTGTTCTCTGCCTTACAGGCTACTGCACATGCCTGGCATCCCACGCATCTATCCAGATCAATGACCATTCCATATCTTACCATAAAATCACCTCACGCCTTCTGCACCTTGACCATCGTAGCATTGGTACAGCTCTGTGCAGATATCGGATCTGAGAGGTTGGCTATAATTTCGTTGGGATTAGTTCCTAAGCCTTTAGCATACCTGCCATAGTTCCAGTGTCCGTGCTCGAAGGGGAAGACCACGATCCAGGGTGGATTGCCCGGGTTTATCACAGCTATCGTCTTTAATTTTCCTACCGGGGATTCGACCCATACCTCATCACCGTTCTTGATCCCAAGTTCATCTGCCTTATCGGGGTTGAGCTCTACCCAGTTAGTCCAACCTTCTCCTACTACCACTCCGAACCTCTCCTGCAGCCACTGGGTATTTGCACCCCTGCCCTCTGCATGGGTTATCATCTTGGGAGAACTCATATGAAGCGGAAAGCCCTCAGCTTTACCTGCGAATGTGGGCTCCTCATAATGAGGATATTCAAAGAGATCAGGAGTCTTCAATTTCTTCTTAATTACTTCCTTCTGGGTATCTGTAAACCCTTCAAGCTTTGAGCTTCTGAATTCAAACTTACCAGACTTTGTTTTCAGTAACTTATCCTTAACAGTATCTTTGATAACCTTTGTTTCAACTTCCTTGCCGTCCTTTGTCTCCTTTACAGTCTCCTCAGTCTTCTTAAGCTCCTTGTTGTATCCTACACCATCCCATTCATAGAATTTTCCGTTGAAGTAGCGGTAGAGGTAAGGCTTCTTGTACCATGCTCCTTTCTCAGCCCATGAGTCAAAGCTGTTAACTCCGTTATCTCCGGGGACTGTTTCAAAGCCTTTTGCTATGCTGTGGAGTATGTTCTCGAAGTTTCCAAGAGCGTTGTAGTATTCTCCCATCTTTCCGTCCATCCTCTTACCAAGATCGATGATGACTTCCATGGAGTTCCTGTTATCGTATACAGGCTGAACAGCAGGTACTCTGAGTCCGGTCACTGGGTAGCCTGTGCTTGCATATACTGTATCGTCCTGCCATCTCTCAAGGTAATAGGTATCAGGCAGGATATAATCAGCGTACAGCGCTGTCTCGCTCAGGTAGCTTGAGGTTTCAACTATGAATACGTCCTTGAAAGCCTCGTGTGCCCTCTGCGGATTGGGATTTGAGAACAGCGGATTTGTATAGTAAGTGAACAGAACGCTCAGCTTATAGGGATTCCCATTCACATGGTTATCTGGTATATTCTGATACACATTGCTTGCGATTGGCCATTCATCGCTCTTTGCCTTATCGATGCGATCAAGCGTATGCTCCTTGAAATCCTTCTCAACCTTTTTGGCGATATCATCCATGTACTCTGTATCATCGATCGGGAGCTTGCCATATGGTACACCTATCTGGTACATCACGCCGCCGAGGGCGAACATGCTCCCCACAAGTGCATTTAACGCATGGATCGACATGTGGTTATAAGCACCGTTGGTATGAGCTCCTGCGCCTCTTTCACCTGCAGCAATAGCAGGCTTTGTTGTAGCGAATTCCCTGGCTATCCTGGTAATAGTCTCAGCAGGTATGCCTGTGATCTCACTTGCTCTGGACGGTGTGAAATTAATTAGCACATTGTTCCACCAGTCCACCAGTCCAGATGTCCATGCTTCTTCAAAGTCTTCGTTTGCTACGTTTTCTCCAGTTATGAACTTTCTCCCAATCTCCTTGAAGTCGCCCACAAAGCCTCTATCCCACAGTCCCTCTGTGAGTATGACATGCGCGATTCCAAGGGCAAGTGCGCCATCCGTGCCAGGTTTAACCGGAAGCCACTCATCTGCTTTTATAGCAGTCGTTGAGAACCTGGTATCTGCTATGACCTGCTTGGCCCTGACCGGTCTTCCTCTTCTCATATGCGCCCATTTCTGGAGCATTAGATTCGTAGGTCTCCATGCTTCAAGGGTAGCCCCTCCGAAATTCAATACATAGTTGCAATTATCCCAATCATAGGCGCAGTAATCGTCAGTACCATCCATGCAGAGCCTTGCTTTTTTGCTTGCATCTGCGCATATAGAGGAATGACCAAGGTTATTGGGAGTACCGTACAATTTTGTGAATGTGCCCCATACCCCCCCTGCTCTGCCGCGGTTTCTGCCGCTCAGATAGGCTATGGTATGGGACTTTCCTTCCGCCCTCAGCTTCTTCAATCTATCAGCTATATCATCCAGCGCCTCGTCCCATGTGACAGGTACGAATTTCGGGTCTTCGTTTTGACCTTTATTGGGATTTGTCCTCTTGAGAGGAGATTTCACCCTGTCCACATCATAGAGCAATTGAAGTCCTGCATATCCTTTGGGACAGAGCTTTCCGTTGCTGTATGGATGCTCGGGATTTCCCTCTATCTTTACAGCCTTGCCGTTTACAACCCTTACCTTTGTCCCGCAGCCTCCCGGGCATTGAATGCACACGCTTGAGACCCATTTTTCTTCTCTGGCCGCATCAGCACCCTGGGCCAGGGCTTTAATGACCGGTTGGCCTAAAGAAGCGTAACCCATGGTTGCCGCGCCAACAGCACCTGCAACTTTTAAAAAACTTCTTCTATTGATTTTTAGTTCTGAAACCATTCTATAGCCTCCGTTTTATCCATAATAAGTACCAGTTCTTGAGTTCCTATCATAGCTATTTTCACGAATCCTGATCCAATTATGGTAAAGTTGAACGGCTACATATAAAAGATTTTTTAGAAATAAATTTCAATCAATAGCATTTACTTGAAGAAAAATTCAAAGCTCAGCAGCCTTTAGAGCTTCAAGAAGTCTTTTTCCAAGAGGTGTTAGCATATACACTTTTTCACTATCTTGCTCTATTATTGCATGCGATTTCAGTACCCTGAGATGGAAACTCAGCTTGGTGGCATCCTCGATACCAAGCCCACGCTGAATTTCTGTGAACTTAAGTTTCCCGGCTTGATTCAGAAGTCTTACCGCGTCTTTCCTTATTGGATTTGAGATAGCCTTAATGACATCGGAATTAAGAATCTGAGAATGTTTTTCAAACTCTGCTTCTGCAAGAACCTTCCGAATCTTTGTTTGAACCTCGTCTATCTTAAATGGCTTTGTTATGTACTCAGAAGCCCCGGCTTTCATCGCTTCAACTGCATTTTCAATTGTTGCAAACGCTGTTATCAGGATCACATGAGCTTTAGGTCTTATACGTTTTGTCTCCCTTAAGACCTCCATTCCTCCCATAACTGGCATTATGAGATCGGTCAGGATAACATCATAATCCTTCTTCCTGATAATATCAAGCCCAAGCTGACCATTCTGGGCAGAATCTACAAGATAACCTTCATCTTTCAATATTTCTACAAGTCCGTCCCGCATTTTCGGATCATCTTCAATAACTAAAATACTTTCCATAATATCATACTGGTAATTTTATTGTAAATGTTGTCCCTATCCCGACTTCACTTCTCACGTCAATTGCGCCACTGTGGCGGTTTATAATCCCGTAACAGATCGAGAGTCCAAGACCTGTCCCTTCACCAGGCTCCTTGGTTGTAAAAAATGGATCAAATATTTTGTCCATATTTTCCCTGGGTATGCCGTAGCCGTTATCAGATATACTGATCTCTATATGGTCCTGCTTTGCTGTAGTTCTGATCATTATTTCTCCGTTTTTTGTAATGGCCTGTATTGAATTTGTCAGTATATCTATGATGACCTGTCGGATCTGCCCGCTATCTGCATAGATAAGGGGTAGAGGCTCAAGGATAGTCGTAACCTTGATATCATTGAATTGATGGTTCAGGATGCTCAATACTTTGTCTATCTCCGTATTTATATTTATGGGATTTAGTTTGAGTTCTGATTGGCGTGCAAATTCAAGCAATCCCTGAACGATATGTGCCGCCCTGTTTGCCTCATCATCAATGGTTTTTAGTTTGCTTTTAGCATTCTCATCCTCTGTTTTCTTAAGGAGCATCTGTGCATACAGGGATATATTAGCAAGGGGATTGTTAATCTCATGTGCCACGCCTGCAGCCAGTTGACCTATAGTAGCAAGCCTGTCGGATTGCAAGAGCTGCTTCTCAAGCCTTTTCATTTCTTTCTGGTGTGTGATATCTCTGATAACAACCACTCTACCCACATCCGCACCCTCCTGCAGGGGTTTGCTGCTCACAACGCCCGGGAAGAGCAGGCCGTTTTTTTTAATGAAAACACCTTCGCCATCAAGAATCTCCCCCATATTATCAGTAACTATACCTTTGAAGGGAGAGTACAGGATATCTATGCTCTTACCAACAACTTCTTCAAAACTATAGCCGAATATCTCCTGTGCTGCACTATTCCACGAGAGAATATTTTTTTGTGAATCTATCAATATCACTGCATCGCTTATACCATCAACGAGTTTTCTATATCTCTCTTTTGAGGTGCGAAGTTCGTTTATACTGTTATTCAGGTTATGTGACATCTGGTTGAATGCTTTTGAAAGGATATGGATCTCATCAGTAGACTCAGTCTCTATCTGATATCCAAGGTTCCCCCTGCCGATTTCTTCGGCTCCTTTTACCAGAGCGCGTATCGGTCTTGTTAAATAATCTCCAGCTATATACGCCATAAAAACGCCCAGTACCCCTACTATAAAAGTGAGCATAATTATGATACGACTTGTCTGGGTTATCTTCTCGTTCAGAGATGTCTCATCCAGTCCAATATGGACAAATCCCGCCCTGCCATGCAGTATTGGAGCTTTAAAATCAATAACATAGCCATCACCGGTATTAAGAAGCTTTGAGCCACTGCTGTCTTCAGTATGAACGGTAAGGAGTTCGACTGGAAAGCCAGCACTAAAAGTATGCACCAGCACTTTACCCTTTGCATCAGTTATAAATATATACTTAACATCCTTCTCTGTCTTCTTGATATTCTCAATAAGTCGGTTGAGGCTCACCGTATCCTCGATCAATAAAGGCTCAGTACTGCTTGCAGCCAGGTTCCTTGATATAGCCATCCCTCTCTCGTTAAGCTCCTCGGATAATGTCCTGGTCAGGCTTATTTGCACGAAGATCGTGGTCAGAGCACCGAGAAGCATTATAATAACGACTATCCAGACAACGAATTTTCTTACCAGACCCCCCCCTATAAAATTATTTATTCTAACTATTGTATCCTTTAACATCTTTGACTACCTTTTTCATCTCCCTTATAGAATCATAGAGGCTGTCGTTCGCTTCCGAGAATCTGTCTATCATGATATTGTTCAGGATCGCTTTGCCTTTTTCATCCTCATGCATTTGAAGAAGGATTATCTTCAGCCTCTCTTTAAGTTCCGGGTCTATATCCTTTGAGACTACCACAGGGGGAATTCCGTACGGCCGGGATATATTGATAATCCTGGTTCTTGAAGTGAACTTCGGATCAGTGGTGTCTTTATAATCCCAGACCAGACTATCCACAGCAGCACCATCAACCATCCTCTCCGCTACCGCCTCGATGGATTTATCGTGGCTGTAGGTGAAAAACGTCAGCCTGAAAAAAGTCTCTGGATTTTCACCCATCTGCGCTAATATATACTCAGGTGATAGTTTCCCTGAATTGGATAACGGATCTGAAAAGGCAAAAGTTTTGCCTTTAAGCTCCTTCAGGTCGTTAACATCGCTGTCTTTTGGAACTATTATATATGAGTAATAATAAGTTTCTCCTCTCATTACGGGCACTACCAGGAGTTCCATACCGAACTGATCGTACCCCTCTACATATGCCAGACTGCAAACGAAAGCCGCATCCACACTGTTCCTGCGGATAAGGTCGTTTACCTCCTGATAGGTCTTGCGCTGGACAAGTTTGACCGGAACACCCGTTTTCTCGGAGATATAATCGAGCATATCCTGATAATAGACCAGCGTCTCCTCCGGGGAAATTATCGCTGAGACAGCGATCCTGATGCTCTCTGTATCTGAACTATCGCCAGCATCAATAGTTCTATTTGAGAGATCGACTCTTTCAGCTTCTTCAGTATTCAAACACCCGCTCAAGGTTAAGACTAACAGGAGCACCGATATCAGAATAATGCTTTTTTCAGGGTGCATACAGATCCGTTTTAGATTCTTTATTTCCTTTAATATCTTCTCTCATAACTGAGATTCCAGTTGCATCAGGATATTCAGCGCTTTTTTACCACCGCCAGTCAGGAAATATTTTTTGCTTTCATCCTGCTCTACTAATCCACATGATTTTAACTTCTGGATATGGAAGCTTAACTTCGACAGGTCGTCCATTTCCACTGCTCTTAGTATCTCGGATAAGGTAAATTTTCCCTTGCTAAGATACAGCAGTATCCCTCTGCGGATCGAACTGTTGAGAGCACTGAGCAAATTTTCACTCTCAACAGATTTTACAACGGCTGTGATGTTAAAGTTGATCTCCTCAAGCGTTCGTTTCACCGCAATCTGTATCTCGTTTGTTTTGAAAGGCTTTGTGATATAATCTGCTGCCCCCATTTTCATAGCCTCAACTGCATTTTCAATCGTGCCGAAGGCAGTTATCATTATAACCTGTGTATTCGGATCGCTTTTGCGAATCTCATAGAGCAGCTCCATTCCGTTCATGTCAGGCATAATAAGATCTACTATAGCCATATCAAATTTCTTGTATTTGAGAAGCTTTAGAGCTCCATCTCCCGAAGCGGCAGTCTCAACTGAGTAACCCTCGTCTATCAAAATCTCTGACAGATTCCTGCAAATCCGTGTATCGTCATCAACTATCAGAATGCTTACCATGTCTATCACCAGGAAGCCTCACTGTAAATGTACTTCCTTCTCCTACTTTACTCTTTACCTTTATTTCTCCTTCGTGCCTCTCCACAATTCCCAGGCATATTGACAGACCCAGGCCCGTTCCTTCTCCAACTTTTTTTGTTGTGAAGAATGGATCGAATATTTTTCCAAGATTTTCTTCCGGGATTCCGATGCCTGTGTCTGAAATACTTACTTCCACGAAGCCGTTGACCTCTCCTGCGGAAACGCTGAGTTTGCCTCCCTTTGGCATCGCCTGCACTGCATTAATGATTATATTCAAAAATACCTGCTGGAGCTGGGAAGGGTCTCCCTCCAGAATAACTGACTGAAGATCCTTCTCCACCCTGATATTTTTAATGTGTATTATACCCAGGATTCTCTCCAGTATCTCTTTTATATCCATCTTTTTGATCTCTGGCTCCACCTGCCTCGAAAACTCACTTAGATTCCTTGTTATTATTCTGGCATGCTCAACTTCAGAAATTATCTCCTCTAGCTTCTGCTTTAAAGTGTTCTCATCTGTTCGCTTGCGCAGCAGTGATTCAGCGCTCAGTAAAATATTGGTCAGGGGATTATTTATCTCATGAGCTACTCCTGCTGCAAGCATTCCTATGGAAGCAAGCTTTTCTGCCTGGATCAATCGAACCATGCTTTTTTTTAACTCAATGATCATCTTGTTGAAGGCATCTGCAAGGATTGCAACCTCATCTTCTGTGGAAATGTTTATTCTTGTGTCAAAGTTGCCCTTGCCTATTTCCTCAGCACCTTTAGTAAGTACATAGATAGGTTTTGTTATCAGGTTTACTGTAAAATAAGCCAGAAGGATACCCGCGCCTATAGCAATAAAAGTGAGAATGAATAGCGTCTTCGTAATATCTGCTATTTTTTCTCTGATTGAACTTTCTGATATGCCGACGTAAACAAAGCCTGCCCTTCCCTCAAGTACTGGTGTTGCAATGCTGCGTACAAACCCCTCTTCTGTTTCGAGCAGATTCATGCCGCCAGAGCTATGCAGTTCAAGCAGTGCCTTTGGAAATCCATCCTCAAAGGTATGCACTATTATATCCTTCTTTGAGTCAAGGATATACACATAAGCTATGTCTTTCTCAGCTTCCTTGGCATCAAATATTAGACGCCTGAGTTCAACAACATTGTCGGTAAGTATGGCATCCATGCTGTTTGCAGCCAGGTTCTTACTTATAACCGTGCCCCTTTCCTGAAGCTCCCGGGTAAGCGTCGAAGTTAAAGTTGAGTGAACGAATATCGTTGTGACTGCGCCCAGGAATAAGATTATCCCGATTATTGGTATGATGAACTTGACTCTCAGGCTAAGAGCTATTCTACTTTCCATAAGTTTCTACTCTGAGTTTCTACTCTTGTGCGCATCTCTCGAATTGAATTATAATCAGCATCATCTGCTAAAACGAATTTATCTATCATAATCCTGGAGAGTATTGCTCTTCCTTTTTCATCCTCGTGCATGCGCAGGAAGACCTCCCTGAGTTTATTCTTCAACTCTGAATCCAGATCTTTGGGAACCACTACCGGGGGCATACCATACTGCGGTGATTTCTTTATTATTTTTGTTTTTGAGGTGAGTTTTGGGTCTGTAGCGTTTGCATAGTCCCAGATAAGGCTGTCCACGTTTGCTGCATCTACGAGCTTCTCTGCAACAACCTCAATCGACCTGTCGTGACTGTAAGTAAAGATGTAAGACTTGAAGAATGAGTCAGGAGTTTCGTTAATCATAGCCAGATAATAGGCAGGGACTAAATATCCTGAGTTAGAGAGCGGATCGGAGAACGCGAAAGATCTTCCCCTGAGCTGCTCAAAACTTGCTATCTCGCTATCTCTAGCAACGATTGTATAGGAGTAATAAACAGTCCTTCCATTAACGACAGGAACAACAAGAAGCTCCATCCCGGAGCTATAGTGACCTTCTACGTATGCAGTACTGCAGATAAATGCTGCGCTAACATAGCCTGTTTTCACAAGTTCATTCATCTCATAGTACGTTTTTCTCTGCACAAGTTTTACGGGTCTTCCTATTTTCTCTGAGATATAATCGAAGATCTCCTGATAATTAACAAAAGTTTTCTCAGGAGAAACTATCGCAGCGACGCCAATCCTGATAGATTCATTTTCGGCCTTCGGTTCAGTTTCTATTTTCTCCTCAAAGCTTACCTTTTTTGCATCTTCTTTCTCTATGCAGCCTCCAAGTCCAGGTGCGAGTAGAAATAATATAATCATTAAAACCTTTTTTATCATTTATATGCCTCCTTAGAACCTATATAGGATAAATTTTTTTCTGCAAGAAATATGGTTTTTAAGAAAGGCCCTCTCCAGTAGGTTATGCTGTTTACGAGATTAGATTTCCTAATACTGTGCATGCATGCCTGTAAAATCCTGTTCGATCATTTTCCTCAACTCGCTTGCAGAATTCAGGAAACCATTTTGAAAAGTGCTTTTGCATGAAGCAATCATGCATCTCGGTATTTCCTGTATCAGCGAGATAATAAAGAAATTCCAGTTCCACTGCTATATGGTCTGGCAGGTCATGAAAATTATTAGTAATCTTTAATCCTGCCTTATTATAGAAGGCAAGCACATCCAGAGTAGAATCTCCCATTACAGTACCCTCTCTATATACTGATTCGTACGGAGGACAGGGCACATTTGGGATTGCATTAATAAAAAGCCTGGTGTATTCAACCGCAATCAGGTTATAAAATTCCTCATCGCTTTTCTCTTTTGTTTCCTCCAGGAATCTGGAGAATCCAGTGACTGCATCACAAATCAGGAACTCTATGTCCTTTATGAAGCCATCTCTCAAATATCTGGCAAATTCCCTATCTGGCCTGTGGAAAATGAGGCTATAAATCTTATAAAACTCTTTGTTCATAAAAATTAAGTCTGGGAGGGGAGGAGTTTAAGCATCCTCAACCCTACCAGATATAGAATCCCTATTCCTCCAATCACTCCAAGAATAATGGAAAGCTCTGCTATCGAGACTGAATAGATGGCAGGCATCCCTTCAAATCCCATAATGGCTCTTCCCGCCACCTGCTGCTGAACCAGGTCCTGTCCTGTTATTATAAGGGTGTATTTCTCGGCAAGGATTCCTATCATTGCAAGGAAAGAAGCAGCCACAACCCCATAAAGTTTATTGCCTGCTCCTGATAGTAGTATTCCGATCGGTATTGCTATGCCAAGCAGTACATACATTACCCAGAAAACAGAGCTATAGGGTCCGGTCAGGAAGAACTTCAAGCCCTCTCCACCTCCCTCGTTCCCATACATCCTTGTGAAAGCTTCTATCAGTACAAAGAATGCCAGTACAAGCAGGAAGGACAGCAGATATTTTCCAAATCCTGTTATTATTTTTTCATCGATTGGTTTGCTTTCAAGCTTTGTGGTTGCTGTCAATATCAGTATTAGCATCGAGACACCTGAAACCAGGGCTCCAGCTATAAACAATACTGGAAGGAAGGGAGAGTACCAGAGTTCTCTTCCAATCATAAAGCCGAATATCGAACCTCCTGCAGCGATAACCGCCACCGACAGTACAATACAGGCTGTTCCAAGGTATCTGGCAAGCTGTGTTCTCTCACCGAGTATAGACCATAAGTAAGCTATTGCTACCACGATAAAGCCAGAGTACAAGAGAGAGTTCAAAGCAAATAATGAATTAAGATATGCAGGCCCGTATATGAAAACGTTTATAAATCTCAAAGGCTTGCCAAGCTCACCTAATATCATAGCCATGGCACCTATAAGCACTACGATAGCAAGAAAAGCTGCTATCCTTGAAATTGACCTGTATTCATTTTTCCCAAACACATATCCAAGCGTCGAAAACAGCAGCAGACCTGCGCTTATTCCTTTCAGGAATTCTATCATGACAATAGGCATTCCCCACGGCACACGATCGCTTACTCCCAGATCCACCTGTCCTGTTTGAAGTGTTTTGAAAAATTCAAATACACCTGTTGCTATAAATAGCCCGAATAGTACAATCAAGCCGTAGTATACTATGGATTTTCCTTCAACTTTACTATATTCTATATTCCTGTATGCCATGTTTTTATCTCCTAATCAAGATAATATATATGTGGTTCTGTGCCGAGATCAGCCCTTAATTGATAATTTCTCCTGCCTGCAAGCAGTTTTGAGACCTCACTATCGGGATCATCAATATCCCCGAAGGTTCTTGTACCGGCAGGACATGCCTCGGTGCACGCGGGTACAACACCGTCAGGTGAGCCTATTTTCTTACCCTCAGCAATTGCTTTATCCAGCCTGTGCACGCAGAACGTGCATTTTTCAACGATCCCGACATCTCTTCCTGGAACGTCAGGATTATGATACTCAAGTTCAGGCTGCTCTGTAAAATTAAAGAACCTCTGTCCGTATGGACATGCGATCATGCAGTATTTACATCCTATGCAGCGCTCGTATCTCTGAAGCACCATGCCGCCATCCTCTCTTTTATAAGTGGCACCCACAGGGCATACTTTTACGCAGGGAGGATGCTCGCAGTGGTTGCACAGGATGGGCATTATGCTTGCGTTTACATTCGGGTATTTGCCCTCTTTATATACTGTTATTACCCTGTTCCATCTCGTTATTCGTTTCTTTGCATATTCATCAGGCGTTGAGGATGCAACGCTGTTCTCTGCCTTGCATGCTATCACACATGCCTGGCATCCAACACATTTATCCAGGTCAATTACCATTGCATATCTTACCATAACTCACCTCACGCCTTCTCTATTTTAACCCTGGTGTTGAAGAATGCAGCCATGCCTGTGATGTGGTCGTACATAACACCCGTGATCGCATTGGGATTAGCTCCTCTGTTCTTTGCAAATTTGCCGTAGGAGAAATGCCCCTGCCCGTATGCCATGGCAACCACCTCAGGGTGTATCCCGTGGAATACCTTTGCCTTTGCTCTTATCTTCCCGATCTCAGACTCCACGTATATGGTATCCCCGTCCTTTATACCGAATTTCTCTGCTGTTTCGGGATTGATCTCTGCAAGGTTTGTCCAGCCGGTATCATACAGCGGCAGATATATCTCCTGCGCCCACTGAGAATTATGGCTCCTGCCTTCCTGGTTCAGCATGGGCTTGTAGGTTATCAGCGACAGCGGGTAGGTTCCCTTATCGCCTATGAATATGGGGTCTTCGAAATGCGGTACATATACAACATCGCCTCTGACCTTGATCTGTATCTTATCCAGATCCTCATCAGTCATATTGAGCTTCTCAAACGTAGCTTTAAGGGTGCCTGAATAGAATTCGAACTTCTTGGATGTAGTTGAAAACTCTGTCTTTGGCTTATAGAAATGGTTTGTTGCGCCTTTTTGCCTGAACTCATCCCAGCCTCCAGGAAACACCTTCCACTGCTCCTCGGTTCTTGCTCTGACATAGCCCTCATCAGTATCGCCGTATTCTCCGCCTATGCCTTCAAAGGACTTCTTTATGCTCGGGTAATATTCGCCAAGCTTTTTTCCAAGTTCCAGCCCGAGCTCAGTCTCGCTCTTGCAATCATACAGAGGCTCAACCGCGGGCTGGAATAGCGTTGTTCCTCTTGAGAGCCCTGCTGTACCTGCAGGATGACCGTATCCCCATTTCTCTATGTAGGTCTTTGCAGGCAGGAGTATGTCTGCATATATACTGGTCTCGCTTATATGCGTGGTATGATGCACCACGAAAGGTACTTTTTTGAACACATCTTCCCAGCGTTTAGAACCTGGAGTTGAGTGAGCGAAGTTGCTCCACCATGCAAGTATAACCTCTACAGGATATGGGTAATCCCTCAGTATATTATCCGCTACATTGTTCGTGACCACGCTTGCTTGCGGGAATTTCTTTGTCTTGGACTCGTCTATCTTCTGATTTTTTGTCCCTTTTTCTGCGACCTCATCCTGTTCAAGCTTGATTGCTTCTTCTGAATACTTCACACTCGGTCTGTGGTTGACCACCTTCTCTATACTGCCTGAGAGCGCGTTGAGGGATATGATCGCATACGAGCTGAATAAGCCGTTCGGCCATGAATCGCTCCCCCTGCCCCATACTGTCAGAGAGGGTTTTGCTTTTGCAAATTCCCTTGCCAGTCTTTTTATGGTCTCTACCGGCACCCCGGTCTTCTGCGTTGCTATTTCAGGCGTGAAATCCTTAAGATATATATTCCACCATTTGATAAGTCCGTATGTGGATGCCTCTTTAAAGGTCTCCTCCTCTACCCCCGCCTCTGTCGTGTAGTCTTCGGATATTGCTTTTCCAGTCTCGAATCCCTTTACGGGTGAGTTCTCATCAAAGTCTCCTACAAAGCTCCTGTCCCACAGACCCTCCGTGAGTATAACATGCGCCATTCCAAGTGCAAGCGCGCCATCTGTTCCGGGATTCACGGGTATCCACTCATCAGCCTTTGATGCTGTTACAGAGTATCTGGGATCAATCATCACAAACCTGGCCCTTGCCTTCCCGCCTCTTCGGACCTCGCCGAATGCGGCTATATTGCCGGTGACAGGCCTGTATGCCTCGAGGATGGGCGCGCCAAAACTGATGATGTAGCTAGCATTGTACCAGTCAAAACCCGAGTAGTCGTAGTCGCCCATAGCCAGCCATCGTCCGCCCTTGGTGGACTCCGCGCATATGGCTGAGTGGGAGATAGTGTTTGGGGTTCCGTATGTCTTTGTAAACCTTGAATATAATAGATCCGCAGAAGCTGCATCGTATCTTCCACGCAGGGACACGAACCTCTCTGGCGTGCCTTTATCCCTCAGTTCCCTGAGCTTGAGCGTAATTGTACTGAGCGCTTCCTCCCAGGTTATCGCCTCCCACCCCGGATCTTGATCCCTTCCTTTATTCGGATTGGTTCTCTTAAGTGGTGTTTTAATCCTGTCAGGATCATAGAGTATCTGCAGATTCAAATAAGCCCTGGGACATACCTTGCCTCTTGTCCATACAGAGTTTTGATTCCCTCTTATGTTCACTGCCCTGCCATTTGCCACTCTTACCTGAAGTGGACACCAGCCCACACAGCCCGCACACCCTGTAGCTACCCATTTCTCTTCACTGGCAGCATATGTGCCCTGGGCCAGGGCCTTAATGATGGGCTGGTCAAGACTCAGGTAGCCAAGCGACGCTGCACCCGCTATACCTGCAGCTTTTAAAAAACCTCTTCTATCCATTTTTAGTTCTAAAGCCATTTCGGCCTCCATTTTTCAGATGTTCTATTATTACACATCAGGAGTATAAATATTTAACTAGAATTCAATTTTATATGGGATTTATTGAAATTTTATTAAACCTGGATATCGGCGAATTTAGTAACTATGTTTCTTTTGATCAAACCACATGACGCTCGCTCTCCTTGCCACGTGTACCAGTCCCAGCATAACAGGCACTTCTATAAGTGGCCCCACTACAGCCGCAAAGGCTACACCCGAGCCTATCCCGAACACTGCAATAGCCACCGCTATTGCAAGTTCAAAATTGTTGCTTGCTGCGGTAAACGCAAGGGTTGTGGAATGGTCAAAGGAAAAACCAAGCCTGTGAGACATAAAAAATGAGATGCCGAACATTATAATAAAATACAAAAGCAGTGGGACTGCTATCCTGAACACATCCATAGGGAGTTTTACAATGTACTCTCCTTTTAAGGAGAACATGACTACTATTGTAAAGAGCAGTCCAATCAGCGCGGTGGGACCGAGTTTCCGCATGAATACATTATCATACCAGTCCTTCCCTCTCTTTTTTACCAGGACAGTTCTTGTTATTATGCCTCCTAGAAAGGGGATTCCAAGATAGATGAATACTGCTTTCGCTACCTGCCATATGGATATATCCACAATCGCGCCTGCTCCTGCTCCGCCTATCCATGTTGATAACACGGTTATGAATGCGTAGGCAAGCACCGAATAAAGCGCCACCTGAAAGATAGAATTCATAGCGACAAGAACGGCGCACAGCTCATTATCTCCCCCTGCAAGCTGGTTCCAGACAAGTACCATGGCGATACAGCGTGCAAGACCGATTATGATCAAACCTATTCTATACTCAGGAAGGTCGGGAAGAAATATCCACGCCAGAGAGAACATGAGCACAGGACCTATTACCCAGTTCTGGAATATGGATGCGCTCAGGGCTTTCCCCTGCTGCTTCATTTTGGAGAGTTCCTCGTATTTCACGCCTGCAAGGGGCGGGTACATCATCCAGATGAGTCCAATCGCGATGAGAAGCGAGACCTGCTCGATTCTGACAGCATCGAGTATTGTGGCTATCTCTGGATACAAAGCCCCGAGGATTATACCACCTGCCATGGCGAGGAGAATCCAGAGAGTCAGGAACTTACTTATTATGCTAAGGCTACCTTTACTTGTGCTTGTTCCTCCGCAACAACCTGTTATTTCGTTCAAGTAATCACCTTTCATCGCATAAATTTCTATACAAATAGATTTCAGTTAAATCTTAACTGCTATAAACAAAATAAATATATGACTTGAATATCAAGAAAAATTGATATGATAGCACATCATACATCATACTATGAAATGCTGCCCAAAAGATAAAACTATTAAGAAAGAGTGGACGGATAGACTTGAAAGTGAATCTGATAACATATCTAAGGATAAAGCGATTGAAATAAGTAACTTTTGCAAAATATTCAGCAATCCATTAAGAGTAAGCATCGCTCTGTTATTAAATAAAGGCGACCTGTGCGTATGTGAGATCGTCTCGGTCCTGAAAGAGAAACAGAACCTGGTATCGCACCACCTTTCAATAATGAAGAAAAATCATGTTATCAGTTCTTACAACCAATCAAAATATAAATATTACAGAATAGAAAGAACAGCCATGGACTTTTTAGATACTTTTAATGAATCACCCGCTTAAATATTCAACCATGCATGGAAGAAAATGTTTATGAGTACCATGCTTACATTTAAGAATTGTATGCTTACCGACCATTACGGCAGGGCTGTTACAAGTCTTCGCATCTCGATAACGAAAAAATGTAATCTAAACTGCATCTATTGCCATCAAGAGGGTGAGAGCGATAGTTCTAATCGTGAGATAGCACTCGATACAATAGTCAAAATAGTAACATCTGCAACCGAATTCGGTGTAAGGAAGGTAAAATTTTCAGGAGGCGAGCCGTTAATGAGGAGCGACTTTGAGGATATAATAGCAGCATTACCTGAATTAAAGGATGTATCAGCCACCACAAACGGTGTGCTTCTCTCACAGCGTGCTGCATCTCTTGCAGACAGCGGTCTTGATCGTGTGAACATAAGCCTCCCCTCGCTGAATAAGGAACATCACAGGACAATAACAGGAAATCCACATGCGCTTCCCAGGGTACTTGATGGGATCAATGCTGCAATAGGTGCCGGATTAACCCCTATAAAACTTAATATGGTGCTGTTGAAAGGAATCAACGAATCTGAGATCGATGGAGCTATTAATTTTGCAGCCAGGTTTGATGGAGATGTGATCCTGCAGTTGATCGAACTCATGAATTTTAAGAATATTAATCAATTTATGGTTGATATAGACAGCATAGAGAGAATGCTGGAATCCAGATCTGTTTTTACTAAGGAACGTCTGATGCATAGAAGGAAAAAATATCTAATAGACGGAGTTGAGGTCGAACTCGTAAGACCAATAGATAATTCCAAATTCTGCGCCAATTGCAACAGGCTGCGCGTAACCTCTAATGGCAAGCTGAAACCCTGCCTGATGAGGAATGATAACCTGGTAGATATCAGCGAAAAAGCCACTATGGAGGAGATACGTGAAAAGCTTAAAAGGATAGTAGAACTAAGAGAGCCTTATTATAAGGACAAAACACCCAAAAAAACGATACCATGAACTCACAGATAGGCCTGAGTCAGGCTTTAGAAAAAATAAAAGAGTTAAAGGATGTATTCTACTTCAGGCGTGAGGCTGAACAGGTAGATCTCAATGACTCGGTAGGCAGAGAACTCAGCGAAACTATTTTTGCAAATTCAATATCGCCTGAACTCGATATAGCTGCAATGGATGGGTTTGCGGTTCGCAGCGATGATGGTTATCCTCTGAGAATATCAGGAAGCGCATATGCAGGCGATAGAATAGCAAACATAAACAGAGGTGAGGCAATCTCAATAGCAACAGGTGCATTCCTTCCGCAGGGCGCAGATGCCGTGTTAAAAATCGAGGATGCCAGGATAAAGGATGATCTGCTTTACGGCAAAAGCCTGAAGAGATGGGAGAACGTATTCCGCGCAGGCTCGGATTACAGGGTGGGAGATAAGATTTTTGAGAAAAACCACCGCATCATGCCACAGAGCACAGCGCTCCTGTACAGCCTTGGTATCGAAAAAGTCCCTGTATATAAAAAGATAAGAGCCGGCATAATATCCACAGGTACAGAGATTCATAACGGCATGATCAAAAATACCAACGCCGTGCTGATACAGGGATTCATGAAGGAGCTGGGCTGTGAATCCACATTTATAGGCACTGTGCCTGATGACTATGATAGAACAAAGGAGCTGCTGCTAAATTCAGCAGGTAGGTACGATACAGTATTCACGACAGGCGGGGTCTCGGTTGGGGAGAGAGATTATGTTGCAGATATCATAGCAGAGGTCGGAGAAATTGTATTTCACAGGGTAACCATCAGACCCGGAAAACCAATTGCAGTCGGCGTATTGAATGATACGCCTGTGTTTGCCCTTCCGGGCAAGCCCACAGGGGCGTTTGCTGCACTTGAGATGGTGGTGCGCAGTTATTTCACGGATATACCCAGGGCAACGAGCGAGCTTACGATAAATGAGGACGTTGTACTGCAGGAGAGAGGCTTTAATTACATCCTGTTCGTTAAAATATCAAAAACAAAAAACACAGCAAACACCATGGGATATGATGGCTCAGAGATGAAGCTGTTTGATAAGGAGTACAAAACAGCGATCATCTCCGCCTCTCCACGCTCAACAATCGTGGATGGGTATGTTATAACAGATAGAGATATTGAAAAAGGCGAACAGGTTAAGGTATATCTTTTCAGTTGAGGTAGAACATGGATAAAAAAACAGTTGATCTTGCCACTGTGCTGCACGGTCATCTTGCGCCTGGCATTGCTCTTGGGCTCAGGATGAGTGAGGTTGCGCTTTTGAGATTGAATACGAAAAAGGGAGATAAGTATCTTATCGGGGTATCCGAGACCGCACGCTGCCTTGCAGATGCCATGCAGGCGGCAACAGGCTGCACCCTGGGACACGGGAATGCCTGTGTTGAGGACTATGGTAAACTTGCCCTTACTATAGGAGACACAAGGACTAGAAAAGGCGTGCGTGTGGCGCTTCGAGAGGATGGGAGCAGGCTCTCCCCGCTTATGAATAAATGGATGATGCGCCTTGGGAAACTCTCGCATGCAGAAGAGGATGAACTGGGTGCGCAGTTGCTTGAGATGGATGAGAAATATTTTTTAGTTCAGGATGTTGAGATATACAGAGACCAGAATTTTGAGAGATCACCCATAACCAGATGCTCAAGATGCGGTGAGTCAATACCTGAGAGCTCGGCTGTCATGAAGAATGGTGGGGTTTACTGTAGAGCCTGTATGGGTGATGCATACTATAAATTATCTTAAGTGGCAGATAAGTAGTATAAAATGATTTCACGAATCACCCGGTCATCAAAATCCCTTGAAGGAAAAACCATTGCCCTTGGCATCACAGGCAGTATCGCAGCAGTTCGGTGCGTTGAGCTTGCAAGGGAACTGGGGAGGCATGGAGCAGATGTGCATGCTGTAATGACACACGCAGCCCGTGGAATCATCCATCCTGAGGCGATGCGCTACGCCACAGGGAAGCGCGTGATCACAGAGATAACAGGCGATGTCGAGCATGTGGAGTTCTGCGGCATAAACGGCAGGGCGCATCTTCTACTGATAGCGCCGTGTACTGCAAATACGATTGGAAAGCTTGCGCACGGTATCGATGATACACCTGTTACGACGTTTGCCACAACGGCATTTGGCTCAGGTGTTCCTGTTATGGTCGTTCCTGCAATGCACGAATCCATGTACGACCATCCGATCGTTGCCGGGAACATCAAAAAACTCAGAGAACTCGGGGTCGAGTTCGTCATGCCTGTAATGGAAGAGGGCGCTGCCAAGATAGCAGGGGAGGATGAGATCGTGCTTCGGGTTGAGAGAATACTCGGAGGAAAGACATTATCAGGTAAACGCATACTTATTACAGGAGGTGCGACAGCAGAGGCGATTGACCCGATACGGATACTTACCAACCGCGCATCGGGTAAGACAGGGATCGAGCTTGCGCTTGAGGCTTTCAGGAGGGGGGCTGATGTAACCCTTGTGCATAGAGGCAGAACAGGTATCCAGGGAATACGTGAGTTCAATATCCAGAGCGCACAGGAAATGACAGATACCGTGCTTGAGGAATTAAGTAAAGGATACGAGCTTCTGATCAGTGCTGCCGCTATCTCGGATTTCACACTTTCACCCTCCAGGAGTAAGATAAAGTCAGACAAAGAGATCACCCTCACCTTAAGACCTGCACCCAAACTCATAAAGGAGGCACGCCTGAGATATCCAGAACTCAGGATCATCGGTTTTAAAGCAGAGACCGCTGTTACAGCAGATGAACTGGTAAAACGAGGACGCGAATCAATGGAATCAGCAGGGCTTGACATGGTTGTGGCTAACGATGTATCCTCCGGGGGGATGGGGACAGAGGGAAACGATGTCTATATTATCGATGAAGGCGTAAAGCGAGTTAGCGGCACCAAACATGAGATAGCAATAGCGCTTATGGATAAAATCGAGGAGATCTTTTGACAATGAAGATCATTACTATTGAGCCATGTTTCACCAAAGATGATGAGGATTTATTTAGCGGTGAGGCCGAATTTGAAAGTATAAATATAACCTCACAGGCGATCGAAGAACTTAAAAAACACTTCGAGGGCGTACAGGCGACACCTGATAACGAGATGCTCATACTGACAAACCCGCCGGTTGAGAAGATAATAGTATTCGATACAGGGCGTGCCATAATAAGGCGCATATCAGGTAAGGAACTTGCCGTGAAAAGATTTGAGATGCTGGAGAAGGTGCTAAAAACTTAAACACACCTTAAGCGGCAGCAAAATTTGCATATTTGATATCCCAACAGGGTATCACTCTACTCTGACCACTCCTTTTATACGTGGTTTCTCCTTTATAGAGAAGGTATAGGTGCCCGGGGTATTGAACTGATATTCAAACCTCTTACCCTCTTTAAGAACCACGGTAAAAAGGTCCTCTTTGCTCGTAAGTGTGAACTCACTCTCTCCTATGTCGTAATTTACCCATTTAACCGAATCTCCAGCCCTTATTGATACCTTTTCTGGCATGAACCCCCTTCTGCTATCGATCAGAACAGGTATAGAGGTTGGATCAGAGACCACAGTTCCAGCAGGGGTAATAGCAGATGATGGGGTAATCACTGGAGTCATTACAGGAGTAACACCAGGGGTTACAGAAGTTACAGCAGGGGTTACAGGAGTCTCAGCAGGGGTTACTGCAGGAATCGCAGGAGCTGCAGGAGCCGCAGGGGCTACTACTGGTGTTTCTGCAGGTAGCAGGGTATCTTGAGGCCGCAAGAGCCAGTAATGTACAGCATAGGTATTAGAAGGTGATTTCAGCACCAGGTTTACCTTTGCGGGAAGCTCTATATACGGTAGTTTGAGGGTCTCATTCTCTTCGTGCGTATCCCCCGGGTTTATCTCAAAATGTTTTTTATCAACAGGCTGATCATCTATGAATACCTCAAAATCGTAACCAGTCCTTTCTTTTTCATAGGACTTAACCCCGTATGTAAAAGATATAGTATCGTTCACCGGGTAGTTTGTATAAGAATCAGGGTATATGTAAAGAGAGGAAAAATTTTCTTCCTTTCCCTCTATAACAAGTACTGCAGCAATGATTATTCCTGCCAATATAGTAATGATTATTGCCCTCTCCAGATCTGCAGAATCCCGTAATAATCTAAGAAATTTATTAAGCATATACCCCCTTATATCATTGTCCTATTGTTGTTTCTATTCTCATCTATATGAATGTTCCTATTAGAAAAGCTTAAAATCCATTAAAGCCCTATATATGGTGATGGGAGTTAGTAAGAGCTTATTTAATAGACCTGTTAATCTGCCTTTTTCTGGTCGGACAGTAACAAGAGAGACACTGTATTTAATTTATTTTCTTTTAGCGGTTATAATTATTGCATACATAGTCCCCACGCTTATATTCCGTTCTCCTTCTGGCACAGATGTATATACACATATGTACAGCACGCTAAGAATGGTAGACTCGAATTCCCTGTTCGAATTTTATGAAAAATCCTTTATAGAAGAGCAGTTGCTGTATGATTACCCGTTTGGTCTCTGGTTTTTTGGCTCCATAGTGATGAAAGTCACAGGAATGGGGATTCAAGAGCTTGCCTATATTCTGCCTCTTATTCTATTGGTTGTATCGATCTCTGTTTATTATATATATGCCCATCGCCTGCTTCTATCAACAAACAAGGCGATTCTGGCATGCATATTCCTGCTTTCCATGCCTGTCATAACAATGGGTATGTTAAACTATTCCACAGGCAGGTTTGTTGCAGTGTTTCTGATGGCAATCATATATCTATCCATAAATAGGCCCACGTTTAGTAATGTTCTGATTGCAGGTCTGCTTGTATTTTCACTGGGTTTTACACATACTGGCACCTATATGTTTTTGATATTTTTTTCTATATCTTATTTTATATTATCTGCCCTGATATGGAAGAAATTCGATACAGGCATGTATATTT
Source organism: Candidatus Methanoperedens nitratireducens (assembly GCA_020724545.1). Lineage (GTDB taxonomy): Archaea > Halobacteriota > Methanosarcinia > Methanosarcinales > Methanoperedenaceae > Methanoperedens > Methanoperedens nitroreducens_B. Next base: position 12,657 of record DYGR01000009.1, on the reverse strand, counting down.
TGATCGTAAGTCTTCTGGCTCTCTATGTCATCTCAGTGCATCTATTTCCTTTTGTGCAGCCGCAGTATATAGACAAAGGAAGAATGGTTCTGTCTATCAGTCAATCGCTCTCTTCAAAGCTTGGGATAGAATATATCAAAGAGATGGGCCAGATATTCTATGACAGGATATTTGTCGCCAATAACTTTATCTATGTAATTTTCTGGTCATGTCTGATATTCGTTATAGGGAGATCTGCTCTATCTATTCGTTCAAGAATTGAATCTGCGGATCATATAAACCCTTTAGCCATACCTGTTATAGGCAGTATTAAGAACGTTTCTCACAGTATTGTAACCACACCCTTCTGGTTGGGGCCTGTGCATACCTTACTTTCTATTTTTGGAGTATTCAAGCTTGATCAAAAAGGCAAGTGTATTGCGCTCTCGCTTGTTTTGACATCTCTTTTCCCTGGTGCACTGCAATCAGAAGAAGGCACAGGCTCATTGAGGCAGATATATTTCCTCTTCCTGATAATCCCGATCAGCTCTGCAGCAGGATTTTATTATATCCTTCCAGCGATAAATAAATATTCTAATAATAAGATTAAAAAATCATTTGCTGCTATATTTGTTATACTCCTGTTTCTGTCTCTCATATTCGCGCCCATAATAGGAAACCTGTACTACCAGCCCACGATCACAGGTACCAGGAGCGAGATAGATAACTTGATGTGGCTGAGCACAGTTGGCAACTCCACAGAAGGAGTACCTGGGTTCGCATACAGGGAGAGAATAGATCTATACGCAAACAAGCTTACGCCCGGCGTTCGCTCAGGCTCCGAGATGAAGAGATACCTGAATAACCTCAAAAATGTATATTTCTCAGAAGGGGCAGAAGTATACATAAAAGACCTCCGTTCGTTCAATATTAATTACATAATTTCTTCACAGAGGATACTTAAAGGATTTAATGAACCCGGTACATCATTAAGTGTAGATTCAAATAAACAGCTCGATAAAATATATTCATCCGATAATAATTTTGGTATCTATAAATACGTTGCTCCTCCTGCACCTATAAAAAACCCAAATCCACAGAGATCCGGGCTGAGGTTTGAAGATAATGCTCCAGAGATAAAGGATTCTGGCTCAGCTTACCTGATTGAGAACGAATTTTATAAAGTAAAACTCAGCGAGGCTTCACCCAGGATAATGTATATCGGAACCAGGACTAAAAATTTCTTAGGAGAGGGTGGAATTTATGATACTATAGGGATCTCATGGAGAGGTGCCTACAAGGATAAGTATGCATACTATGACATAGGCGATCTAAAATATCCTTATATTTCAGTAGATAACAATGAGATAACGTATAGAACAGCAATAAGAGATGAGAGTAATACCGAGAACTGGGCTACACTGATTGTCAGATATATCTTCTATGAGAAGGCTATACAGAGAGATATAACAGTAGCAAATGACTGGGTGAACCTGGATGATTATCTGAGTATGTATGTAACATTATCCAGCACGGTTTTTGCCCCTTTAAGTGATTTTGAATTCAATCAGGTCGGGTACAAGGAAGAGAATTCAGTATATAAAAAGATATATCCCTCTCAGGATACAGTGGTCTTAAGGGATAAAAAAATCAATCAGATCTATCTCAACGAAAGCAGTACGGGCTTATTTATCAAGTACAGCGACCTGAAACCATATCCCACCAGAATGTTATATAGAGGCTCCACAGCGTACCAGTATGCAAGCGTTTCAATGGATTCAAGATATTCTCTTTCTCCTGCAGAGTCTGCTGATATAACACAATACTTTTCAGTTGGAGATAAGCCGACTGCAACAAATAATATGGTATATTATACATCAATTTCTCCATATCTGTATTCAGATGCCAGAATTCCAGTTGTCTTAACCGGTTATTTAAGTCAGTACAGTAATGCAGAGTATTCATCAAACATATATGGAAAATTACAGGACTATAATTTAATTTATAATGAAGTAATCAAACCCGGGGATAAGACCTCATTTCAAAATGGAATAAATCATATAGGTTATGCAGACCTCTTTGATAAGAGTGTATATAAAAGCCAGAGCGACCAGAATGATGAGATTAAAAAGGTAAAAGCACTTGGCGTTAATGGGATGACATTTAGAGGATCTAAATATAATATGGATACTATAAAAGTATTATCAGATAATAATGTCCTGTTCGCACAGGCGCTTACTGTCACACCTCCATTCATGGAGTTCTATAGAGAGGGGTTAAGACATCCTAAATCTGCTTATTACCAGGGAGAAAAAACAGGGGTTGTACTGATTCCTGTTACTCTCCCGGTCAGCGCTGTCTTGCGCCCTGAATCTAATGTGGAGGATACGTTCTCAAGCTGGAGAGAGACTCTTGATTCCGTAGCCGATGACGGGGGTATGGCTGTATTCTGGTGGAATGCGGCAGACATAGGCAACCCTGACTATTTAGATGAAGTTGTGGAGTTAATAGAGTACTCAAAGAGCAGGGGCATGAGCTTTACAACTCCTGATACAGAGGCTTCTCATTTCAGATCTCTTAATAGAGTTTATACAGAAGCAACCAGGGGCGTGGATTATGCCATCCTGAATATCTCTAACTACAATAGTGAGGATGTAACAGGGATAACATATCGGCTGCAACTGCCTGTCCTGAACGATTCCTGTCCATACTATGCCGTAAACGGCCGCATATCCAGGCAGGAGATGAAGTATGGGGACTGCATGCTCTATGTCAGCACTGATCTGATGGGCAATGAGCAAAAACAGGTAACCATAGAACCGGATTACACAAGGAAAGAATTCGACCTGGACTTTTCTGGCGTATATGAGGGCAATGCCATAATAAAGGTCAGGGATAGTGAGGGCGCTCCTGTAGATGATGCCAATATATATGTGGATGGCCGCAATGTTAAGAGCAATCCTGATGGAGAGGTTGAAGTCCTGATAAGAAGGGGTGAGCACAGGATAAGAGCTGAAAAGCCTGGATTTATCTCAAAAGATTATGAAATAGTGGTAAAGGGCAGGGTATATAAGATCGCTGGTCTCCTGAGGTAGCTACCAGCCTCTCCTTACAACAGGCAATATGGCTTCAGTTTTTAGATCTGGAGAGATTCTTATGGTGCTCAAGAACAAAGTATCGAATTTGCCTTTAAGATTCGTATTTAGAGTTATTATTTGATCCGGATGCAATCTGGCTATCCGGGCAAAGCCAGATACATCATCACCAGAACCCAATCCTGCGAACATTCCCCTTAAACTGCCATGACTGAATATTATAGATCTATCAAATATCTCTACTACATCCTCCATATTTGATCTAAATGCGATTATTTTATTATCAGCTCTCTTTGCAAACCCCGCCGCAGGCAATGAAAATCCCTGATCTTTTAATTCAAGATCAGATAGGTTATGCTCATAAAGATCCCCCATAAAGCTCAGCCTGATCTTCTTTAAGTCAATGCTTAAATCCTTTCCGTCTTTTAAAAATCGAAAATACTGGCTCAGCCTTCTCTCACTTCTCTGGGAAATACTCTTAACAATACCTTCAGGCCTATCTGCAGGGATCACTACAGGGGGATTATCAAAACCTTTGAGCCTTTCTAGCAATTCTTTATCGATCTCTTTAAAGCAAATGATAATATCCGGTTTAAGCTCACGGATCATATCGACCTTGTAATCCATACCCCCGTCGGCAACATAGCCATCAGTATTTATTATGCACAGGTCATACTCCCTTTCTTCAAGGTAAGAAATAAGCTCATTCATTCTTTTTATTATCAGATCTCTGACTGATAGAAGGGAAGGGGAGGTAAATCCTACAAAGCCCAGGATATCCGCTCTTATATCCCTGAGGTCGTAGATCTTATTCCTTACAACCGAAGCTCCTGTACAGCCCGGTGGTACCAGGTCGCCCTGACCTATATCACCATCTATGATCGCAGCTCTTAAACCTCTCATTAAGGCTATGTTGGCGAGATAGGATGTCAGGGTAGATTTCCCTGAATCGGTTTCCCCTATTATCATTAGTTTATTTTTTCCTGATTTTAGATTGGTAAAGATACTTTCCTCTAAATCACTCCATACTCTCATACCAGCTCTATCACGGGTTATCCAGCTCTCCCCTCTATCGCCCAGGATCACCTGTATCAGAGTACCATTCTCATCTGCCTCAAATGGCAGAACTCTGTTCTTCTTCACAACGATCTTATCGCCCACCTCTATACGAATACCCAGAACAGAGGTGCCTTTGCTCTCAGCCCTGACTGCTGCCGGGCCTCTTACAAGTAGAACCTCGCCCTTATTTAGATTGTATGATCTGGTCTCCAAGGTACTTTTCCCCGCCAGAAGGCAAATGGTTTGCTTTATTTATCAATGTTTTCAATCATGCCAGAGCGCCATTTAACGATTGCTCAATTCTACATAATTCTTATTGTGATCTAAAACTAACCTAAAGCTATTTTTAGCCAAAAAATCCACCCCTAATATAGAAGGAATTTTATATCCGTAATCTTGTTTTATGACTAGAAGGTTTTCACCATATATTTGATACCAACTATTATCACTACTTATCAATTTTAAATCATACTCTCTGATTATTCCTAACCCATGATTGGCTATTACCCCCCAATACTAAATATCTGTTGAGAGGGCGATGCGCTTGGTAATCTATTTAAGAAAATTCCCATCGATTCTGCATCAGTCGGAGAGAGAAAACTTACGGATGAGCCTGTATCTATAAGAAAACGAACTGGCCTAGCCTGATAACCTGGTATGTTTACCCATGAAGCTACATAGGGTCTACTAGGGAATTCCTGTAAAAGACATTTTATTATTGCCAATTATTCACCGTTTTTGAGATTGAATTATACTACAAGAACTTCTTCGTTCTTTGGTATGTACCCTACATATAGTTCTTTTTCACCAAGATATCTCACAACACTATTCAAGAGGCTCCTGTATTCGGGATCATACCCAACGACCTCCTGCCCGTATATAGCTACGAAATTGCCTTGGTGTGTTTCTCTGATTGTGTCTGCTACTTCTACATTCTTCATGAATGCGGTCAACTGGTCAGCCTCTTCATCTGCCGAATCAACCCATTTTTTGTGTCCAACCATTCTTTTCTACCTCCTCTATATCTTTAACCATACAATATGCAAGTAGTTCAAAATGAACTATCCCTTTCATAGTAGTATTTAAAACTTTCTACATAATTTGTTATAAATTATAATCAGCATAATGATAATATGTGTTTGTATATATATTGTTTTCTGTTTTATAATACTGATACTATTAGGTTATAAACTCCCGTATTCTACGTTATACCTCTATATTATTAAAACTTCCTATTTTCCTAATCCAAAAAGGGCTTATTTCATTTCCTCAAGATTCGGTATTAACAGCTCTATTTCTACCTGTGAGCCTGCTTTGAGGTTGAGCCGCAAGGACTGAAAAGATGGACGTTTTTTGTGGTGTATTAGGTCTATCAGTCCTTGCATATCACCATATGGTAAACGAGCATGTAAAGGTGATGGTAATAGTTCGATAAAATTAGTAATGCGAGGGATGGGATTCGAACCCACGAACTCCTACGAGACCAGCCCCTCAAGCTGGCGCCTTTGACCTGACTGGGCAACCCTCGCAATATGATGTATGCGCCTTTGAGAACACTATCCCTTATAGCAGAACCATATGATATATTTTAGCCCCGGTAAAAGAGGTAAGGTAATCACCTCTTTTATCAGAACGTATTAAGTATCTCGCCTAATTGTCCTGCCCTTTTCTTAATACTATCTGCAGCCTCGATAGCAAGCTCAGCCGCTGTCATAGAACCGCTTGTTTCAAAGGTCATCACAAAGGATTCAGGATCATAGCTCACGGAAATTGAGCTCATATCACATGCTTCCTCGCATATTCTGCATATCGAACACTCTATCACGTCTGTGACACTGACATTGCCCCCGCTCAATTTGAGAATACTGCGGGGACATAGCTCTATGCATTTGCCGCATCCATCGCAATCTCCGATCGTCAGAACAGGCATATTCTTGTATCCGCTTGCTATACCAGCCTGCCATTTGCTGTGGCTTTTACCTGTTCCTATTCCGAGTCTTGCTATAGATTCAACCACGACCTTATGTTTTTCTTTAAGTTCTACAATAGGTATTGTCGCATCCGTCGGGCGTACATCAGGGTCTGTCGATACCATATCACCAGAGTATACCACATTCGGGCCTTCAGCACTCAGGGTCAATGAGACCTGACATAAGGGGCATCCCTGGCCATGGCAGGTACATTCCTCTGGAAGTACATATTTTTTGGTGTCAGCCTTAAGTGGTATAAGTCCCAATCTTAAAGCAAGCTGCTCATCGAACAGAACAGATGTATTATCATAGATATTCACATCGGCAATAGCCAATACTGGAACCTCTGCAAGTATGCTACGTCTTAGCGCATTGGCAAATGCCGCAGAAACACCAGATAGAACAAACCTGGCTTTGCGTTCAGATAATTCAATTATGTCTATATCCATATTTATTTTATACACGCCTTTCTTTTTTAATTTTCTATACTTTATACACGCCTTCCTTTTTTAGCTTTCGTACCATCATGTGGGATCGGCGTCACATCCTCGATACGTCCTATCTTAATTCCGGCACGGGCAAAAGCCCGGATAGCTGCCTGGGCTCCAGGTCCAGGGCTTCGCTGCATATTTCCTCCAGGTGCCCTTACCTTTATATGTATTCCTATAACTCCCTTATCCCGTATCTTATCTGCAATCTGGGTAGCCATCTGCATAGCAGTATACGGTGAACTCTCTTCTCTGGCGGCCTTTGTTACCATGCCGCCGCTTATCTTTGATATTGTTTCAGCCCCTGTTAAATCAGTAACAGTTATCAGGGTATTGTTAAACGATGAATATATATGGGCTACACCCCATTTCTCAGTTGCCATTGTTAAGCCTCCATTTTTGTCTCACTGGCCGTCTGCGCAGGTTTTGCTGTTTCCTGCACCATGCCTTTTACGACCTGTGCAGGCCTTGAGGGATGCCCCTCACCGAATAAGGGTGAGCTGCCATAGTAATCTATCTGCAGTTCCTCATCCATAGAAACAAGATAACCTGGAACAGTAACCTTCCTGCCTCCCACGGAGATGTGCCCATGCACAATGAACTGCCGTGCCTGTTTTACAGTATTGGCAAGCCCCTGTTTTTGCACCTGTGTCTGAAGCCTTCGCTCAAGAAAATTGGTCACATCCAGCGAGAGGATGTCATCAAGCCCTGCATCAGTTTTCAACAGGCCGTATCGCTTCAGCCGGTTCAGGATATTATCAGAATCTGTTTTCACATTGCCTGCAAGTTTTCCTTTTGCACTCTCTGCAAGCAGTTTTCTTGCCAGTTCCCTGTAATTCTTAAGGCTGCTGTGGGTCTTCCAGACCTCTTTTCTATTTCGCAGGCCGTACCTCTTCACGAGTTCGACCTCTGATGCCATTCTGGCCGCTTGCCATGGGTGTTTTGGTGTATCATACGATTTTCTGTCTTTTCCCGGGTATCCCATTACTTACCCCCTCCCTTTTTCTCTTCTTTCTTCTCTCCCTCTTTTGCTTTACCAGCTGAAATAGCTGCCCTTGTAACACCTACAGTCCTGCCTTTCCTGCCTGTTGATCTGGTGCGCTGACCACGTACTTTAAGGCCCCTCTCATGTCTCATACCCTTATATGAGCGCATTTTCTTCATAATGTTCATATCTTCATTAAGGCTCAATAACACATCTGTCCCGATAACATGTCTATCCTCGCCTGTCATGAGATCATTCTGTTTATTCATCATCCAGTACGGAATGATTGTTGTTATGTTATCCACTGAAGATTGTAACCTGTCTATATCAGCATCATTAAGGTACCCTACAGTGGCCTTGGGGTCAAGACCTGAATTAATTGATAAAATCTCTGCTATGCGCCTGTTGATCCCCTTTATTCCTGTGAGTGCATACTGTACACTTTTTTTACCATCAAGATCTGTATCAGCGATACGCACAATGTGTCTTATCTCTGGTCCTGTTTCCTTGGGTTTAGGAGCTTCTTTTTTCCCCTCTTTTGGAGCACCTTTGCGCTCTTTCTTTACTTGCTCTTTTCCTTCTCCCTTCCCCTCATGTTTCTTCTCTTTCTTTGCCTCTTGGGGTACTTCTTTCTTCTGGGTCTCTTGTGTTGTCTCTTTTACTTTTGTTGGTTCTTCCTTTTTAGCCATAGATTTCCTCCTGTGGCTTTAGCCCCGGAACTTAGCCGGCGCAGCCCATATCTTGTATCTTGGGGCTAATATTATACTCTCACATAGCATTTATATTTTATGTATGTCCCGAGACCATCCGTCAATTTCTCGCATTCAGACAGGATGAATAACAGCCATCTGCTGTTAATGGTTGATATCGTCTCAGTATGGAATTAGTGGAGGGTCTCGACGATAAGGCAATCTTTTTATATTATTACGACTAAGTGATAATTAGAGTGTCGGGTTAGATTAAGAGTTCAAGATCTGAATAATTTAGCCCGGTATACCAGTAAGAACTTGGGGGAATAAACTATGAGAATCCAGGAAATAATACAGGAATTCGTACCCTGCGAAGTATGCGGAAACAGTGATATAAATAACTTTTACTTCCATGTCTTCGCCCACCGGGGATCTGAACCCTATGTAAAGTGTTGTGAATGCGAAGAGGAATTCTATTCCATGAGCGCAAAAGAGGTCCTGCTCAGGATCGAGAGGGAGAGGAAGGAAAAAAGATCATCAGGCCAGGTGATATCAAAATACTTTTAACCACCACCAATAATTAAGATAGCATGAAGCTATTCGGCGTTCTTGGTGACCCTGTATCCCACAGCCTTTCGCCTGTTATGCACAACGCAGCCTTCAGAGCACTCGGCATGGACTGCGAATACCATGCATTCAGGGTGAATAAGGATAATCTGTACAATGCGATACATGGAGCTTATGCCCTTGGATTCGGAGGACTGAACCTCACGATACCACTAAAGGAGAAAGCACTTGAAATAGTTGATCCAGCAGACCCTGCAAAACAGATAGGCGCTGTGAATACTGTTGATTTCAAAAAAGGGATCACTGGCTATAACACGGATGGTGTCGGGGCCAGGATGGCACTTACAGGAAGCGGGATTGAGATCAAAGGAAAGGAGGTGCTGCTCCTGGGTGCAGGCGGCGCAGCCAGAGCGATTGCATTCCAGCTTGCAAAGGATGGCGCCAGCGTAACTATTGCCAACAGAACAGTTGAGCGGGCAGAGGCTCTTGCAGGTGAAGTGAGCCGGGTTGGAAGATCCACTGCCTGCAGCCTTGATGACCTGAAAAACCAGATCCAGAATTGTGATATTCTCATAAACTCAACTGCCGTTGGCATGTCTCCAAAAATATCCGAAACAATAGTAACCTCGGATATGATGCATAAGAACCTTGTTGTTTTCGATATTGTGTATAATCCCATCAATACCATGCTGCTTCAGGAGGCAAAAAAAGCCGGTGCAAAAACTATCGATGGCGTGATGATGCTCGTGTATCAGGGAGCTGAGGCATTCAAAATCTGGACGGGATGTGCACCGCCAGTTGATGTAATGGAAGAAGCTGTGAGGGAGAGACTGAGTTGAAAATACTGATAGTCGGCGGGACGGGTGAAACCGGCCGCTGGTTTGCTAAATTTTATAAAAAACATGGTTTTGATGTCGTAATCTGGGGAATAAATCAGAAAAAAGAGATTGCGCAAGAGCTTGGCGTTCAATTTGCAGATGACCTTGATAGAGAGATAATGACAAGCGACATCGTAATGATCTCGGTTCCTATCAATATCACAGAAAAGACCATAGAGGAAATAGCCCCAAAAATGCCTCCAGAGAGCTTACTCATGGATATCACATCAATTAAAACAGGACCAATTGAAGCCATGAGGAAGTATGCGCCTTTGGATGTTGAGATCCTGGGGACGCATCCCATGTTCGGGCCTTCAATACCTGACATAAGGGGCCAGATCGTGATCTTCACTCCGATTGAGGGAAGGTCTTCCAGGTGGTTTCCTGTGATCAGGGGCCTGTATGAGGATAATGGCGCACATATAGAGGTAATGGGTGCCGTGCAGCATGATAAAATGATGGCTGTTGTCCAGGGTCTTACCCATTTTGCCTATATCTCGATTGGTTCTGTTTTCAGTGAGCTTGAGTTCGATGTGGCACAATCCAGGAGATTCATGAGCCCGATGTATGATATTATGCTGGATCTTGTTGGAAGGATACTTGCCCAGAACCCATATCTATATGCGATGATACAGATGAACCCAGAGGTAGCAGGGGTACATAAGGCCTATATTAACCGGTGCAATCTCATGGCAGAGATTGTCAGAGAGAGGGATATTGAAGGTTTTGTGGATCTCATGAAGAAAGCCTCATCTCATTTCGGTGATACAGAATCTGCACTCCGGCGATCAGAAAAATTAATAGGCACTAAAATAGCAGAGCATGAGGAACTCGTTCGCTCCATAGGATATGAGCGTGCGCTCAAGCACATATACTCAGGCGTAATCCACTTCGGGATTATTAAAAAAGTAACTCCCAGGACGGTTATTTTAGAGCGAGGTGGAAAGACTGCAGAGCTTCTAATAGAGAATGTAAGGCTTTTGGATGAGAAAGAACTGCTGGCATGGAAAGCCACTGCCCTGAGAAGCGTGATACGCGATATATCTGTATTCATTCCACATGGCTCTGATCCGCAGATTATAAGAAACGTGGTCAGCAGGTCAGATGGAGTAATCTCTGCTGATATAATTGATGTTTATAACAAACAAAACACTATAAGCATTACATACCGTATAACGATATATGGGGATTGTGATGCGGCAGGCATACAGCAGAACGTTGAGACGCTTCTGCGGGGGATCGGGTGTACTATAAGGTAAGGCGCTCTGAGCGCAATGTTAAATTTTTATTTTTTTTCATAAATTACCTCATTATTTCATTAGCCATTACGCCGCCTCTATCAGCTTCAGGAACACCCTCTGCAGATCCATTCTCTCCTCCTCGAACATGGATATGGTTCCGCCCATGGATTTCACCGCCTTCGCTATCTCCATGCGCGCACCCATATCAGTCAGCAGCGAGACATGACCGTTCACTGCCTCAATAGAGCGCACACCGCTCACTCCCTTCAATCCCTCCATAACCCTCTGCACCGGCAAGTCCTGTACCTCAAGTGAGTATCTTACTCCTTCTTTTTCTCTCACCTTATCCCTGAGTTCCTCCACCGTACCCACGGCAAGAAGCCTGCCCCTTGCTATAACGCCTATCCTGTCGCATATCTCCTCCACCTCAGCCATGCTGTGACTGCTCAGGAACACCGTCACACCCTTATCCTTGCTGAGCTTCTTGATCAAATCCCGCATCATCTGTGCACCTAATGGATCTATTCCGCTTGTAGGCTCATCCAGGAAAAGAACACCTGGCTCGTTTATCAGCGCCTGGGCAAGACCAAAGCGCTTTCTCATGCCAGTAGAGAACCCGCCGGTTCTCTGGTCTATGGCACGCTCAAGACCCACCAGTTCCAGCAGGTCAACGATCCGCTTCTCTCTTGTCTTTTCATCGATGTCGTAGAGCTTGGCATAGAACCTCAGGTTCTGCCTTGCGGTGAGATTATCATAGAAGCCAGCAGGTTCAGGCAAAACGCCCGTGGCTTCCCTTATCTTAATGACCTCTCTCACAATGTCAAAGCCTGCTACCCTGCCAGAGCCGCCTGTAGGCTCAAGCAAGCCTATCAGCATCTTCATTGTTGTGGTCTTGCCTGCACCGTTAGGTCCCACAAAGCCAAAGACCTCGCCCTTTTTAACGCTAAGGTTAAGCGAATCCACTGCAGTAATCTCATTTTTCTTACCAAATCGCTTGGTAAGATCTATTGTTTCTATGATATTTTCATTTTTTTCTTTTTCTGCATCCATATTTTATCTTCTCCCGAATTTGCGTATTATAAACACAAGCGCAGCAACAGCCAGCAGCACCATCCCGATTCCTGCCACTCCGCTTGATCCTGATTTTTCAACATTGACTTTGATGCTCTTTTCCTCGCCCTGAACATCGCCGCTCCTGGCACGCATGAATATCTCTTTTATCCCTGAGCCTGCATCTGCTCTTGCAGTGATCTCAACAGGGATGCTTCTTGATTCTCCCGCCTCCAGTTTTTCTATTGTCCCGAAGCTCCTGATCTGGGTGCTGATGCCGCTTACGTCCTGTATCTCAAGCTGCACGTTGCTTAAAGCCTCATTCCCGCCGTTCCTCAGGGTAACCCTGATCTCTGTCGAGCTTCCAGGGTTAAGCGTTACCTCGCTGTAGCTCGGATAAACGCTGAGTATCTGGCTTTTCTCAAGACCTTTGTTAACGGTGACTTCAAGTTTCTGTGATACGCTTTTCTCTCCGCTAACAGCACCCACGAGTACAGGGTATATGCCGTCGCTGGCATTCAGGGAAGGTTTGACTTTTACCTTGAACTTCTGCTCGCCTTTCGCTGGCAGATCAAGCGTGGTCAGCCTCACTTTATCATCAGTATCTGAGAGGAATTCCACATTCCAGCCTTCTGGCCTGCTCAGTGCTTTTAAGT
>DYGR01000055.1 GCA_020724545.1 Candidatus Methanoperedens nitratireducens | reverse complement strand
TATCTGCTGCAAAAATTCTCCTCTATTGACACAAGAAAACGATCGCAGGTTCGTTTAATCCTGCATACATTAATCCAAGGGATCAGATTCATCCCGTAGCTGAAGCAAACGGGTTTCCTCTGACCCCTTGACCACATTATTATGAGAAATAAAATTGTGATTACGTGTATTCTAGTAATGGCGCTGATGATCGGGATTGCCGCTGCTGAAGGAAAGCAAAACAATAAAGAGAAATTGATAGCAAACTGGACAGGAACACAGATCGAATCTAAAGCCTGGGATTTTCATAACCCTGCGAGCGGCCCCCAGTGGTATCAGATCAGATATTATCAACCAGGTACATTCAATTCGAATAATACTGAGATAGGAATGCACAACAGTACAAATCCGAATGGATACTTTAACAGCTCTCCATTTGTAGGTAATGCCAGTTATAATGAAAGTAATCCTTACATTGACCATTTTACCCCCAGTAAACAGGATGAATGGGATGTAGTATTAATGAAGGCCGGAACTGCTACAAGTTCGCCTGAAGTAATCGATTCCTTAAGAATAAATGTTCCAGTATTGGTATCCATCCCCGAATTCCCCACCATTGCCATGCCCATAGCAGCGGTACTGCTAATGGTATTCATTATGCATAGAAGAAAAAAGGAGGAATAGAACAGTGGAAATAGTTGAAGTCAGATGCAAGAACTGCGGCAAGAGAATATATGTGCTGGGAGACTATCTCAGAGAAAAGATGTTCTGCACGCTTGGTTGTATGGATTCATACATAGCATTCTCCCCGAGCGGCAGAACGCCTGGATAACAGGAAGATAAACCTCCGCTCAAGAGTGGCGCTTCCCCGGGTCCGGGCGAAGCCCTGCGCTTTGAATCTTTAGTGGATTGCAGTGACCTTTGCTTTTATTTCAGCTAACTCAACTTCTATCCTTGAAAGCCGCTCATCAAAACGAGTCCTGAAATCATCCCTGAGGGAGTGAATCTCAGATGTGATCTCTGTTCTGCTCTGATCGATTATCCTCTCTTTTCTTGCGCCCTGAACGAAAAAAGAAGAAACTACAGGAAACTCCTCAAAATGGTAATGAACAAACAAGTTTCAAAGATAGTAGTAACTTATCCAGATCGGCTAACCAGATTCGGATTTGATACACTTACAGATTACTTTTCATATTTTGGTGTTAATGTTGAAGTTATAAATGAGAATGTATACCAGTCACCGCAGGAAGAACTTGTTAAAGATCTGATAACTTTAGTCGCTCATTTTTCAGGTAAACTCTATGGGATGAGGTCTCATAAACAAAAAGAGGTTATAGAGAATGTTAAAAACATACTCGCTTAAACACAGCCTCGATGTAGGAAAGTTCCTGTATGCGTATCTTGCTGTTCTCAATTCCATAATCCGTGATATCTGGGACACTATTGAGTGGGAAGAACTACCTATCGAAGGAAAGAAACAGAAGCGGCTGATACCCCATTACAAGAAGGACAGGGTCATGAAATCGATACTCAGGAACCGATATCTTGAGAACTGGGAATATGCAAACCACTGGATAGACTCTGCATTGAAAACAGCGTATGCCATTCTCAGTTCATGGCGAAAGAACTACGTCAAAGGAAAAAGAAAGCAGAACTGCCCTGTTGTGAAAAGACCTTTTGTGAGGGTAAAGCAAACTCTCATAAAACTGGAAGGGGATAAGCTCAGGATAACAATAAAACCTTATGAATACCTGTATATTGACCTGTCGAAGAGGTATTTCAAACTTGGAAGCAGGATTGGAGAACCTATCCTGACCATGACGCAGATACATTTACCTGTCGAAGTGGGGAACAATGACACCTGCTCTGATGAGACAAAAAATATCCACATCGGATGGGACTCAAACAAATTTTCGCTTGACGGCTTCTCTCCTCAAACGGGATGGATTGCCATTGGCCTGAAAGAACTTCATACCGCTCATATCGCATACGATAACAAGAGACGCAGAATAAACAAAATAGCATCAAAGAAAAAGGTAATCGGAAAACGGATCAAAGCGAAATATTCAAGCAGGGAAAAGAACCGGACTAAACAGATCCTGCACGAGATAACAAACGAAATAGCATCCATGGGAGGCATGCACGGCTTTGAAGACCTGGATAAGAAAGGGATGCTTAAAAAGAGAAGGAAATGGAACCGTGAACTGTCTCATACGGACTGGAAAACGATAGTTGAATTTACATCTTACAAAAGCAGCACTGAACTGGTCGATCCATACCATACATCGAAAGATTGCTCCCGATGTGGGTGTACTAACAAAGACCTGAATAGAACAATATTTCAGTGTGTGAATAAGGATTGTGGGTTGAAAATAAACCGCCAGCCCAATGCTGCCATTAACATATACCTAAAGATGGAGGGTCTTTCTCACGACATTGGATGGTTCGATGAAAATGTCGTGAGGGGGTTCACCCAGACAGGGGCGGAGTTGAAGGAGACCGATGAACTCGTGAGGTCTCTATATGATACGATGAAGCCTCAGTTCTACGGAGGGCTACTTAATGCTACGTAGAATGGAACCCTGTTCAGGTTGGAGTACCATCATTTTGATGATAATGGTGACAATAATAATCATTTTTTAAATTTTGCTGAAGCGATAAATATATAAACTAGCGTGTTATAGCAATACAGTAAATATCCTGGTGAACGGGTAGGAACCCGATGAAACAAACCCAGAGTATGAGGTTGGAAAAAAATTTATGAAAAATAAAATAATAACGGTCACTTCATTACTTGTAGTTATGGCAGCGATGACTGGAATGGCGGCGGCCGAACTAATGAGTATAGCTCCAGCAAGGCAAGATCTTAGTTTGAGTCAAACTTGTGACACAGGTACTTACCAAACATATACTCTTAGTATTAAAGAGATTGATATAAAACATGGAGCGAATAATCATACAATAAAAGCTACAACAGGAGTAGTTTCAGGTGAAGGAAGCAACACGGATTTAAAGTATAAGTTCATCACTCCTGGTGGAAATTCAACTTGCAAAAACTCTGGTGAGACCTTCTCTTGGAATGATGGCGGTTTAGAAAATGCTACTATAACATTAAGAGTATGGAATGAAGGTTCTGCCATGAACACTGACTATAAAATTACAGTATATGATTCCTATAAACTAGGGAAATCGACAGATGATGCATCTGGTACAGTTAGAGGAGTTTCTATCCCCGAGTTCCCCATCATTGCCATGCCCATAGCAGCGGTACTGCTAATGGTATTCATTATGCATAGAAGAAAAAAGGAGGAATAGGACAGTGGAAATAGTTGAAGTCAGATGCAAGAAGATAAACCTCCCCTCAAGTTCTCAAAATCATTACTGGAAATAGTTCACTCTTTTTTTTATTTCTTCAAGTCTTCCTTCTTTCTCAAAAAAGTCTATATATTAAACACTCCTTATTAAGCCCCTTAGGTGACTGTTTGAACTATATTTACTGGCAAACCCTTCAAATAGGTCTTGTATTCCTACTTCCATTCTTCATCATCTTAATCACCACACCCTACCTCATACAGAAGCTCACAGAGAAAGGTACTGTGGTGAAGGACTACTACAAGAAAGGAAATAAGATGGTGCCCACCGGAGGCGGGATCGCGATCATGCTTGCCGTTCTGTTCTCCATGTCCATAAATTCCCTGTTCTATAAATTCGACGCCCCCAACTACGTTGCTCTAAATGTGATCATGCTTTTCGGTCTGTTCGGCATCCTCGATGACATGATAGATATCGGAAGACCTGCAAAGCTCGTGTTGATGTACTACTGCTCATATCCATTGATGCAGTATGCAGCCCACTCTGGTATGCTGCTCCCCTGGATCGGTCATATCGAGTTCGGGATTATCTACAGCCAGCTTATCGTGCCCACGTTCGTACTGGTGACAGCCAATCTCGTGAACATGCATTCAGGCTTCAACGGCATGTCATCCGGGCTCTCGTTCATAATCCTTGTATCCCTGCTGATCAAATCCCTTATGGCGGGCTCAATTGATAACATTATAGCCATAATCGCGGTCGCAGGCGCCACTCTGGGCTTTCATTTATTCGAGCGCTATCCCTCCAGGATATTCTGGGGGAACATAGGCTCACTGACCGTGGGTTCTGCGATCGGGGTTCTGATAGTCATGCAGGGTTTCATACTCAGCGGGTTTATCATGCTTATCCCCCATACCGTTAATTTCCTGATGTATGTCTACTGGCGCTTTAAGAAATATCCGCAAGTAAAGTTCGGAAGGGTCAGAGAGGACGGCACGCTTGAGGTCCCCAATCCCCTTACCCTGAAATGGGTGCTGCCGTACTACAGGAGGGTGACAGAGAGACAGGCAACATATGCCATGTATGCAGTTACGGTTTTATTCGGTATTATCGGGATATTGGTTCCAGAACAGTGGATTTAAATGAGAATAAGATAATATAAATAAAATTTAATATTATGAGCACATTTAGATAAAAATTTATGAACTCAACAGGAGGCGCATGCGAATGAAGGTTGGTGTAATTGGTACAGGTGCGATGGGACAGCATCATATCAGAGTATACAGCGAATTGCCGCAGGTTGATCTGGTAGGAGTTGCAGATATTGATGAGGCGCGGGTAAAAGAACAGGCTGCCAGATATAGAACAGAAGCATTTACAGATTACACGAGACTGCTGCAGCAGGATCTGGATGCTGTCAGTATAACCGTTCCCACGCTGATGCACAGGAAGATAGCCCTGGCCGCCATTGACGCAGGTGTGAACGTCCTTGTCGAAAAGCCGATCGCAGATACACTCAAGCACGCTGATGAAATAATCAATTCAGCTAAAAGGGCGGATCTGAAAGTTATGGTAGGTCACATAGAGCGCTTCAATTCTGCGATCATAAAATTAAAAGAGATAATCAACTCTGGTACGCTCGGAAAAATTGTCTCGATATCTACGCGCAGGGTCGGGCCGTACAATCCGAGGATCAGAGATGTAGGTGTAATTATGGATATCGGGGTGCATGATATCGATGTTATATCGTATTTATATGGTATGAGAGTGAACGAAGTCTATGCTATAGCAGGGGCTGATATACATTCATTCGAAGATCATGCTGCTATCATCCTCCGCTTTAATCATGAACACTCAGGTATCGTGGAGACAAACTGGCTGACCCCACAAAAGATCAGGAAGCTGACAGCGATCGGTATCAATGGTGTAGCGTATCTGGATTATATAGACCAGACAGTTGAGCTACATGATGAAGGATGGATAAGAATGGCAAAGGTAAATAAAATTGAACCACTGAGGAACGAACTGCAGTATTTCATAGATTGCATATCCAGAGATGAGCAGCCCTGCCCCTCGGGAGAAGATGGAAAACATGCTCTTGAGGTGGCTATGGCAGCTATCGAATCCTATAAGTGCGGCAGAGCAGTGAAGGTGAAGCAATGAAGGTATTTGGATTAAGCAGAGAACAGATACTCAGGCTCTTTGAGAGCTCAGAGATCACATTTGCGGTTTATGGACTTGGGAAAATGGGTCTTCCTTTAGCCGCAGTAATAGCTGATAAAGGAGGAAAAGTGATCGGTGTGGATGTCAACAGGAATGTCGTGAAAGACATAAACATGGGGCTGTGCCATGTAATGGGTGAGCCGGGATTAGCTGAAATGGTTGCGCTAAATGTTGAGAATGGCAGACTTACAGCAACAGATAACCCTGTTAAGGCAGCAGAAGATTCGGATGTTATGATAATCCTTGTCCCCACATTCCTGGATGAAATGAACAACCCTGACCTCTCTATAATCAGATCTGTTAGCAAGAGCATCTCAAGAGGGCTAACTCATGATTCACTCGTGATTACCGAGAGTACTTTACCTCCACGCACCACCAGTGATGTGATATTACCTATCCTGCTTGAGTCAGGTCTGGGCATTGGTGACTTTGGGCTTTCACACTGCCCTGAGCGGACAATGTCTGGAAGAGCTATCCATGATATCACAGGCGCCTATGTGAAGATCGTGGGGGGTATCGACGCAAAAAGTACTGAGACCGCAGCATCTATCTATTCGAGGATCAATTCAAAAGGTGTCATCAAGGTATCAGATACCACCACAGCAGAGGCTGTGAAAGTCTTTGAAGGCGTATATCGCGATGTGAATATTGCGCTCGCAAACGAGCTTGCGATAATCTGCCAGGAACTCGGAATTGATGCAGTGGAGGTATTTAATACAGCGAATACACAGCCATATTCACATTTGCATATGCCAGGGTGCGGTGTTGGTGGTCACTGCATACCTGTATATCCTTATTTTATCATAAAAACAGTCAAAAGTCCAACAAGGCTGCTTTCCCTATCACGACAGATCAACGATAGTATGGCTGAATATACAGTATCACTGGTTGAAAGAGGGCTTAAAGATGCCGGAATGGAAATTACAGGATCGAACGTGCTTGTGATGGGCGTTGCATACCGGGGTGATGTGGAAGAGACAAGATGCAGTCCTGCAATTCCAGTAATCGGTCTCTTAAAAAGGAAAGGAGCCAGGGTCTTCGCTTATGATCCTTTACTCGGCAATAGGGTTGAGGATTTTAATGCGGAGTTCAGACCGCTTGAGGATATTTCTGATATCGATGCTGTTATTATTGTCTCTGATTTCAAGGAGTTCAGAACCATTGACTGGGGGAAGCTTAATCTGAGGCAAAAGATAATTGTGGATGGAAGGCAGATAGTTGACCCGGAAGAAATTCAGAGACTTGGTTTTATCTTTTACGGAATAGGTTGAGACCTCTACCCGACAAACCAGGAATTATGCTTGCTCGTACAGCCAGGTCTCATCTACCCGTGAGTACTGTATTATCTCAGACCCATCAAAATGGATATCGATCTCCCTTCTGGCAGATTCAGGCGAATCGCTGGCATGGACAATGTTCCGTCCTGTATCAAGAGCAAAGTCTCCTCGTATGCTTCCCGTTGCCGCATTTGCGGGATTTGTAGCGCCGTTTATTGCACGCATAACCGATACTGCATTTTTTCCCTCAACCACCATAGAGACCGATGGCCCTGATGTTATAAAATCAACCAGCGAATTAAAAAAAGGTTTTTCGGCATGCTCAACATAGTGTTTTTTTGCTAGCTCCCTTGAGATTGTGCTCATCCGCAGGGCGACTATTTTAAGCCCGCGCCGCTCAACCCTGCTCATTACCTCTCCTACCAGCCCGCGCTGTACGCCATCGGGTTTGACCATAACATACGTGCGCTCCAAGGTCTCACCTTATTTTGCAGCTTTTCCTCTGGCTTTGCGTCCTGCCTCGGTCCATCTGACCTTACGGGAGATTCTGCCCAGGTTTAAATTCCTCTGGCATTTGGATGAGCAAAAGTAGAATACAGTCCCATCCTTCCTGGCGTAGAGCTTGCCTGTACCTTGTTCTATTGCGACCCCGCAGAAAGAGCACTTCCTTTTTTCCATGGCTTCACCTTGATCTTGATATTACCTTGACATTAATTTCTTTGCTTCACGTGAGGTCTCAAGCAGCATCAGGATATCACCATTCTTTACAGGTCCGATTACATTGCGTGTTATAATCCTTCCTTTATCCCTGCCCTCGAGTATCCTGCACTGTACCTGCATGGCCTCACCATGCATACCTGTCTTGCCTATTACTTCAATTACTTCAGCAGGATAGCCTGTTTCTTCATCTGCCATGTTCTCACTTCTTAAGCGCCTGGATCTTCTGTGCCACTTCTTCGACCAATTCCTTGCCCTTTCCTGGTTCTACTATCGCAGCCGCACCGCTGCCAACGGTCAACCCGCAGGCTGCACCAAGTTCTACCTGCTTTTTGACAAAGATGTATGGTGTATTCTTCTCATCGCATAGCGCAGGCATATGGGCAACGATCTCAGGCGGGTTAACATCCTCGCCTATTATTACCAGTTTTGCAATTCCACGTTCAATCGCTTTTGTGGTCTCGTTTGTTCCTTTCCTAATCTTTCCTGTGTCTCGCGCCATCTCTAAAGCTTCCAGTGCTTTATTGGCTAAATCTGCAGGGACTTCAAATTTAATATATGTTTGTGCCATATTGATTAACTCCTTCAGGATTTATTATCCTTCATCATTCATTTGATTAAAAGTATCGGCTCCTCTACACCATGATGTGGTATATATTTTGCGCCTAGGAGATTTCCTCGCTCAATACCCTGAACAGGTCAGGCCCCAGTATCCTGACTACGGTGTAGTTTCCATCCTGGGTTATGTTATACTGCGCAAAGCCTCTCTGTGTGCTGCTGGCTTCTAATTGCATAAGTTTTTCACTGGTGCTTGAATTTATATTCAGGTAGGCTGTGGTTCTCTCGTAATCTCCGTTTATGTCTCTTATACCCATGTAGAACTGATCAGCGAAACCTGCACCAGAATCTATTGTCTGGTAAGGCGCAGGTTCTACTCTGCTGAGCAGTCCATCATACTGGTCGTAGGCTGTAGTTGTTTTATTCAGGCTTGAAATGATATCCAGTGTATCGATCGCTATTTGCGGCGGCGCAAAAATAACAGGAGCTCCCATAATATTATATAACCCACCTAATCCCTGATCCTGTCTTATGAGCAGATAGTGGTTTCCATGTGTATAAGGCGATATAATATACTCAAAATTATTCCTCTCAGGAGACATCGTACTTAACAACAGGAACGATTCGTTCTTACCATCCTTCAGATGACTATAATAGACCTTAGTGGTATTCGATTTATAAATCGAATCCATCCAACTAATTATTGGATAATCTATTAGATCGATTTTTGTTTGCCTTGCCAGTTGTATCATCTGTGGTGTCATACTTTCAGTATCCATATAATTCGCAGTTACTGTACCGTAAGGTGTCATATTAAGAGCATCAGAAATTGAATTGAACGGTTCGTTGATTCTCCATAGATAAGGATCATACTTATCTCCCTGTGTCTCTTGCTCATTTGTTCGCTGTGTGGTATCGCTTCTCGGGCTTGTTATTACGTATGCAACAGGCACGACTATCATGATGACGATCATGAATGCTGCGAGTAATTTGAATGCATTCTGCTGCTTCATGCTCCTACCTATTCATTTTATAATATTAAAGCATCACGCAACGTTTATATACAACGTACTCATATATCCGTTATAGTACAATTTTGTACAGTGATAATCATGAAAGAGTATATCCAGAAACTCATCCAGAACCAGGACATAACATCAGATGAGGCTGAGGATGCAATATCTAAGATATTCAATGATGCTACTGATGCACAGATAGCTGCATTCTTAACAGCGCTGAAGATGAAAGGCGAGGCACCTGCTGAGATTGCAGGGCTGGCACGCGGTATGAAAAAAGCTGCAAACAGGATATCACCGAAGATCGATGGGACCCTTGTGGATACCTGCGGAACAGGGGGTGACTCAACAGGCACCATTAATATAAGCACAGGTGCAGCTCTTGTAGCTGCTGGCGCCGGAGTCCATGTTGCCAAGCACGGGAACTACTCCATAACATCAAAATCCGGAAGCGCTGATGTGCTCAGAGAACTTGGAGTTAAGATAGACCTTCCACCCCAGCAGGTAGAGAAGGTAATAGAGAAAGTGGGTATCGGGTTCATGCTTGCCCCTGTATTCCATCCCTCAATGAAGCGGGTGGCGCAGGTAAGGCGAGATCTTGGTTTTCGTACTGTGTTCAATATCCTGGGGCCGCTCACCAACCCTGCCAGTGCACAGGCGCAGGTGATCGGTGTTTTTGATAGATCTCTATGTGAACCTGTGGCATCAGTCCTGAATATTCTCGGAACCAGAAGGGCTCTGGTCGTCCATGGAAGCGGAATGGATGAGATATCAAATATCGACAGGACACAGATAGCTGAACTCCAGGAAGGCAGGATCACACGATATACCGTGACCCCTGAAGAGCTTGGCGTAAGGCGCGCTTTGATCGGTGAGATCGCAGGCGGAACTCCTGAAGAGAATGCCAGGGATATAGTAGAGGTACTAAAAGGGAGAACAGGAGCAAAACGGGATATCATAGCTATCAATGCCGGTGCTGCCCTGATTGTGAGCGGGAAGGCAGATAGCCTGACTTCGGGAATAGCGATGGCAAATGAATCTATCGACAGCGGCGCTGCTTTAAATAAGCTGAAAGACTTCGTGAGCGCTACAGGCGAACCAGAGAAGCTTGCGAGATTTTTGTAATTTGTAGAATGGAAATGAAATGATGGTGATAGAATGAAAGTAAAAATCTGCGGCATCAGGACCGAGCGAGACCTTGTTACTGCGATAGATTCTGGTGCAGACGCCGTGGGATTCATTACCGAGGTACCTGTGGACTCTCCGAGAAAAATAAACCTTGTTGAAGCCTCAAGATTAATCTCAAAGGTTCCTGTTTTTATTACTTCGGTGCTTGTTATTATGCCAGAGAATGCAGAGCAGGCAATACGCATGATCAGTACTGCAAGACCTACTGCTGTCCAGGTACACAATGCCCTGGCACTCTCAGAACTAAAGAGAATCAAGGAAAGCGGCGTAGAGCTCATCAAGACAATCCCTGTACCCAGGAACGCTGATCCTGAGATGCTCATAAAACAGGTAAATGAACTGAAAGGGATAGCGGATGCTGTTCTTCTCGATACCGCGCTGGATGGGAGAGCAGGCGGGACAGGAGCAGTACATAACTGGAAGATAAGCTCTGACGTTGTTCCTCATGCAGGCATGCCTGTGATACTGGCAGGCGGGTTAAATCCAGAGAATGTCAGTGATGCAGTAATGAGCGTGCGCCCGTATGCAGTGGATACTGCCTCAGGCATTGAGACCGATGGTATAAAAGACCAGAAGAAAGTGATAGCTTTTATCAACAATGCGAGGATGCATGGAATTTGATATTGATGAGAGGGAGTTCAAGAGCCTTGCAGAAGAAAAACCCGCGATAATCCAGCTTATGGCAGCAGTTGAGACAGAATGCTCTCCCCTTGATCTCTATGCCTTGATGGATAAAAAATGCGCATATCTCCTTGAGTCGGTGGAAAAAGAGAAAAGGCATGCGCGCTTCTCATTCGTGGGGACAGATCCAGATGCAATTATCACGATCAAGGATCGCATGTTAAGACTTGATTACACACGCAGGACGAATCTAATTGAGCTTATCGAATCATCGCTCCTGAAAGTCTGCGATATTAGAAATGGAAGGGAAGGCAGGATAAGAGCAGGTTTTGATACCATGGATGCCCTCAGATCAGCCTTTCCTGTTAAAAATATAAAATATATAGGCAGGGGTTTTGATCGGCAGACGTTCCTCGGGGGAGCGATCGGTTTTTGTGCCTATGATATAGTGTATGACTGCTGGCTCGATATCATTGCTAAAAAAAGCCAGGTCCCTGATGCGCAGTTTGCCCTCACCACAAAGACCGTGGTATTCGATCACCTGGCTGATGAGACGTACATAGTCATGACACCACCTGTCATGAGCAGGGATAATGCAGAAGAAGTGTACAGGGCTGCACAGGCCGATGCTGATAAACTTGCATCCACAATCAAATCCGCAAGACCGCTCGCAGTGCAGAAGAACAGACCTGCACAGATAACATGCAACATGAATAAAGAGGAGTATGAAGATGCGGTCAGAAGGGCAAAAAAACATATAATCGACGGCGATATCTTCCAGGTGGTACTCTCACGAAGGTATGAGGTAACTACAGACCAGACCCCGCTTGAGCTTTATACCGCGCTTAGAAGCGTTAACCCGAGCCCCTACATGTACCTTTTTGAGTTCAACGGCACAGGCATTATAGGTGCAAGCCCTGAGACCCTGCTCTCTGTGCATGATCGGAAGGTTATCATCAACCCGATCGCAGGAACCTGCCCGCGCGGAAAAACACAGGAGGAGGATGAAGAGTTAGCAAAAGAGATGCTTGGCAGTGAAAAAGAGCGGGCTGAACATGTGATGCTCGTTGACCTGGGGCGCAATGATGTGCGGATGGTCTCAAAAGGGGGTTCTGTCAGGGTGGATGATTTCATGTCAGTCTTGAAATATTCCCATGTTCAGCATATAGAGAGCACTGTATCAGGCATGCTGCGCGATGAATGCGACCAGTTCGATGCGACAAGGGCGATATTTCCCGCAGGCACGCTCTCAGGCGCGCCCAAGATCCGCGCCATGGAGATCATACATGATCTTGAGAAAGAGGTAAGAGGCATATACGGCGGAGGCGTGGGCTACTACTCATGGAACGGGGATGCTGATTTTGCTATAGTTATAAGGACGATAATCAAGAACGGCAGGAAGGCGATAGTACAGGCAGGCGCAGGGATAGTTGCGGACTCAGATCCAGAGTATGAGTATAACGAGACAGAGCGTAAGATGGCTGCGATGATAAAGGCTATTGGAGGCGAGTAAAAATGGAACCGCAGATAAACGCAGATAAACGCAGATATATCGACTTTAATTTTCATCGTTCCACTGGAGGAAAATGAGAGTCCTATTTGTGAACAACAGGGATTCCTTTGTCTGGAACCTGGTGGACTATGTATCCATATTCGAGCCAGAGACTATCGTTGTCCCGAATACCATTTCACTCAATGAAGTTAAGGAACTTAATCCCGATGCCATAATCATATCCCCTGGCCCTGGACATCCCGCAGACCCCAGGGATATAGGAACCTGCCTTGATATTATCAGGGAATCGACCGTTCCATTACTTGGCGTATGTCTTGGACACCAGGCAATAGCAGTGGCCTTTGGAGGAGAGGTGAGCCATTCACCCTCAGGACCAGTACATGGAAAGACATCTCAGATATACCACAATGGCAACAGCATCTACCAGGGACTGCCAAACCCTCTTGTTGGAGGGCGGTATCACTCCCTTGCCATAACAGGGCTGCCGCGCGAGCTTGAGGTGACGGCAAGGACTGATGATAATATAATAATGGGAATAAAGCACAGGAAAAGACCTGTATTTGGATTACAGTTCCATCCTGAATCTGTTCTCACGCCGCAGGGGTTGAAGGTGGTGGAGAACTTCTTATGGGCTAAAATCGTGTGATGAGAAAAGGCTTGCATCGGCACAAGCATAAGTGTTATACAGTATAAAATCAATCCCTCTCTTTATGCCTACAGTGATGGAGCTCTATCAGCTTTTACCAAAAACCAACTGCAAGAAATGCGGCGAATCTACATGTATGGCTTTTGCAGTTGCATTACTATCAAGAAAAAAAAATATACAAGAATGCACCCCTGTACTTGAGGGGAACTTTAAAAAACAGAAGGATAAACTCGAATCACTTCTTTTACCTGCTGCAGGTGCAGAGGAAACAGGTATGATAGTTCATCCTGAATTATGCACAGGCTGCGGTAATTGTGTTGTTGCCTGCCCTGTGGATGTGGCAAATGATCCCAAGGGCGCAGGTATAGGAGGCGCTCCTACCAACGAAAAAGTGATATTCAGGGTACTGGACGGTAAAGTGGTGGCATCGAACATAAAGGAATGCCGCCGTTTTGGAAAGAACAGGGTACTCTGTTATGCCTGTATCGATCCCTGCCCTACTGGCGCAATCGAGTTCGTTTAGGTGATCCGTATGGTCACATGCACATGCACAGGATGCGCACTGTTATGCGAGGATATTGATGTCATCATCGAAAACAACAGAGTAAAAGAGATAAGAAATGCATGCAGGCGAGGGGCTGCAAGGATAAGGGGCTGTGTAAACAGGCTTGAGCCCTCTGTTAATAGAAAGCAGGCAGATATTGATACTTCCATAAAGAAAGCGGCAGAGATTCTAAAAAATGCCAGATCACCCATGCTCTTTGGATGGGGCAACTCTACATGCGAGGCACAGATAAAAGGGATAGAGCTTGCTAAAAGATTGAATGCGATCATCGATGATAACTCATCCTTTTGCCAGGGGCTCCTGATCGAAAGAATACTGAAGAAGAAGTTCAGGACATGCTCGCTTGAGGATATCAGGAACAGAGCGGATGTGCTTATATACTGGGGCTCCGATGCGCAGGACTCACAGCCCCGCCACCTGTCAAGGTTCTCGTATTTTCCACGTGGCGAACACCGCCAGCACGGATACGAAGAGGACAGGACGGCAGCAGCGATCGATGTGCGTGAATCCAGCACTGCAAAGATATGCAAAGGGCACTTCTACAGGATCCCCCCTGGAGGTGACAGAGAGCTTATCCTTGCCCTGATGGATGCTCTCTCAGGGAAAGTGCCAAAATATGATAAAAGAGTACTGGAGCTTGCAGGCATAATGAAAAAAGCAGAGTTCGGGGCAATTTTTGCAGGCATAGGACTTACCTATTCGATAAAGGATGACCCTGATATTCTTGTCGCACTGGCAGATAAGCTTCTGAATTTCCATATAATGCCAATGGTGGGGCACTACAATATGCGCGGGTTTAACGAGAACCTGTTCAAAGAAACAGGCTTCGTGAACCGCATCAGATTCGAGGGCAGGCCTGTTCATGATGATAGGTATGCTGTTGTTGAAGCGCTGCGGCAAAAGAGCATAGATGCGCTTCTTGTTATTGGTTCTGATCCTCTATC
The DNA here is from genome assembly GCA_020724545.1 of Candidatus Methanoperedens nitratireducens. Classification (GTDB taxonomy): domain Archaea; phylum Halobacteriota; class Methanosarcinia; order Methanosarcinales; family Methanoperedenaceae; genus Methanoperedens; species Methanoperedens nitroreducens_B. Next base: position 901 of record DYGR01000055.1, on the reverse strand, counting down.
AAGCCTTCCCGGATATATAGTATCTCATCTTGCGGATATACCGGTAATCTGCATCGATCCATGCGTTACCCTTACCTCAAGGATAGCGGCAGTAACGATCCCCTGTGCGGTCTCAGGCGTTGAGTCAGGCGGCAGTGCTGTGAGAATGGACGGCAGGGTGATTGAACTACCAGGGATCATTGAGAATAATCATCTGGCTGATCAGGAGATCATGACAGGGTTAATGGAGGAACTCTGATGGGAATTGATATCGGGAAGTTTCTAAAAAACCCGGAGTATGAAATAAAAATCACTACTTATCGGGATATTTTCCAGGCAGAGGCGCTTGAGCGTGACAGGTTTGGCGAGGAATATAGAAAATTATCAGCAGCTATCATGATGAGCCAGAATGACATGAAGAAAATGGGATTTAAACCAGGGGACAGGGTGAAGTTAACCAACGACCATGGGAGCATTGTTGTCGAACTTCGGGAATCAAAAAGAGAAGAACCGGGCGGGGTTGCATTCATGGTAAACAGTCCATGGTCAAACGCCCTTGTATCAGGGGATACAGGAGGAAGGGGTATACCCGAATTCAAGAATATAAGTGCCATGATCTCACTGACAAAAGAGGAAGTTACGACGATTGAGAGATTGATAGTAGTGAGATAAACTATTAACAAAAATTAGTAAATCCTAATACCAGGACCTCTGCATGTCATTATAGGAGTTGTAGCTTCATTAGTGCCAAGTATGCAACTTTATAATTTTCATGCAGGTATGAATAGACGTATATCAGATAAGTTTACTGGACTTTCAGGTCCTTTCCATCCTTTTAACATATGATATAGTCCTGCGATACATAATAGGAGTTCGGGGTAAAATAAGATTGGTTCTACTTCATAGACGGAAAAATATGCTC
>DYGR01000008.1 GCA_020724545.1 Candidatus Methanoperedens nitratireducens | reverse complement strand
GAGTTCCTGGAGCGATCCTGAGTTCCTGGAGAAGTTGTCCTGGAGAAGTTGTCCTAGAGAAATTATACAATCGTACAGCGTTTACCGATTCGGTTTTTCTCCTGCAGACCAGAGATATCAAGCCAGATCCAGCTGAGAATACTGGACAAAAAGAGAATATTGAGGAACGACCAGGGGCGCACCAGTTGCAGCAGGATAACCCCTGATCATAAGCAATACACACAAGCAAAGTATATAAAAGTTGTTACATCTAATGTAACATTATTTTAATATATTTATTTTATGTACATTATATGTAACAAGTATTATTATCTTATGTACAGGATATATCATATAATATTAGTATATTTATCTTATGTCCAGGATATACCACACTTTAGTAATTTTAGATAGTAAAAAAGATTGATGTGTATCTGGTCTGTACTGTGCTATGCACCTTCAGACACACAAACAGGCAGAAACACTACCTAACGCAACAGATACGCTAGAGCTCAATTCAATGGGCTCAGATCATAGACCGAAGCATTAACCATATCATTGTGATTCCGCAAGTTTTCGATATTTAACAGGCCTCACTTTAAGGAACATGCCACCATCATCTTTATCCAAATCGAGTTCAACCGATTTAACACCATCAAATAACTGATCCCTAACGAATGCAGGAACACTAAAACGCATCTGTTTATTTTTAGAAAAACTTACAGCCAACCTTAAAACCATATCAACCGCCTCTATTTTATAATGTATTTAGCAAAGTAACCGCCAGCCTTCTTGACCTCCGAACATCCTTTCAAGAGCCTTAAGAGATAACAAACAAAACTCATCCCTTCCGATAGCGTCCGCTGTCCTAAGCCACCATGCAGGATCATAAGTGAACTCCCATTCGCCAGGTATAGGCAACCTAAACTTTTCTCCGTCCACCCTGGTAGGAATGGAACCAAGAGAAATACCATCTAAATCGGGGAGCTCTTCCATTACAACTAAAGGAAAACACTTTTGAGAGAAACTAAAACGCCGCTCATGTCTTCCGAAATGCTCATCATTCATCGTTTTAGTAATATATTTAGCAAAGTAACCGCCAGCCTTCTTAATTTCGGATTTATTCATCCAAACGATATAAGCAGTATGATTAGTGGCCTCATACCAGGCATTTGATACAACTTCCTGAGGGATATAAGCATCAATCAAAATATGGTAATGACGATATTGGGTATTATCGAATTCACAATCCTGTCTTTTACCCTTATTCACGCAATCTTTACGGCAAGTCTTACAGTATCGAGGCCGAAATTCAGTTACTCTAAAAAACCGAAACTTATAACCCTTCTTATATAAATTAGCCCGCAATCTAGCCCAGTGTTTGGATATTTTCTCATGCTCAGGGTTATCAGGCTCTTTTAACTCTGTTAAAGTCATGCCACGAACACGAACACCGCCTTTAAAACCATAATTAACACGATCAAGAACACGCTTTTTATTGACCTTGCCACAGTGGGAACATGACCACCGCTTACAATTCACAGGAACCTTAACTCCTATATCATCTCCTTTCATTTTGGTAACGTAACCGACAGGATGAGGACAGAGACCCATTAGATTAACTAACCCCCTGAACATTAGTAAAAAATTTTATTCGCTTCATATAACCACGAGGCGAAGACGTGGTTACACTTATTCTAATACGATCAAGTGAAGGGCCAGCTTCACCAGGACAGGGGCGCATTTCCCGCTTAGATAGGCGATCCGCCAGAGGTGCGGGACAAGCCCGCATTCCCAGAGGGGAACGGATCGCCAGACAAAAAGCTAAGATCAAAAAACAATTAAAAAATATTTTGAACATAAGCGCAAGAAATCAGCTTTTAGCATTAGAGATTCCTTTTTTCTCCTCTACTATCCTTTTCGCTTCAGCCTCTACATACTCAAAAATCTCAGATAGACAAGGTTTTTTATCTAAAAAGCTCTTAATGGTCATGCTACCTCTGGTTCAGCGCTAGTTGTGGCTGCACCTGGTTCTATCTTGGCAGATGTTGCGCCAGGTGCACTTTCATTTAAGTGTTCACAGACGATCATCGTTATGGCAGTTGCATAACGAAGGCCCTTTTGATAGGCCATTTCTTTTACTTTATCTTCTGCCCAGTCTGGCAGACGTATTAAACTAGGTTTCATATCAAACATAACCCACACTAAGCAAATATATAAAACGCCAGTTTTTTAGGTTAAAATTAACGTTAGCACTAACGTTATCCTACTTTAGACCATATAAAATAATATAAAATGAAACCTGAAATGAGACCTTAACTATCCTCTTTCCAGGATTTCCTTTACTCTTTTCTCTATCATTGCCTTAACCATGTCCTCATCAAAAATGCCAGCATTCATTTCTAACCTTGCCATGCGTTCTTTAAGGTCTTTATTCTCTTTGCATGTTACGCAGAGCTCCCCAGCCTGGATTAATCGACCACATACCACACAACGAACAGCAAGCGGATTAATAATCTTTGTTCCATTACCATTCATGCCCTTTGCATTCTTATAAGCGTCTGCTTGCATCTGTTCTGATAAGTGGACATAGACCGATAGCATATTACTATTAGGAATTCCCCAGAACCGCTCTGAAATAGCATTCTGTTGCATTCCAAGATTAACAGCATGGGTTATAGCTGAATGACGGAACATATGAGGGTTACATGGCTTCTTGATACCAGCCCGATTAAACAACCTTGCTATAGCCTTTCTTATGCCATCAATTGTAAGGGGCATGAACCTATCGGAAGTATTGCACTTCATCCAGTCCTGGACATATCCGTATATCTCAACACATACAATAGACCTGGACCCAGACTTACAGCCTTCCAGGTTCGGAATGTTAAAGGTAACTTCTTGTTTAGATTCATCCATTCGTATCATGGAGTTTGTGAGTACCTGGATCTCTCCTATTCTCATACCAGATTCAAATAAAGAAGCAACAATACACCTATCGCGCTCTAATGTAGCTACATTGATTAAGCGTTTAATATCCTCTGGTAGCAGGATATCTGCAGGATTGAGATAATATCGGGGCTTAGTTTTAAGGTCTTTGATTCGTTCAGCAAGCTTATTATACTGCACGTTATCGGTTTGACGAAAACAAAATTTATAAAACTGGATAAGTTTACTTTCAATAAGAAATATGCTGCTCTCACTCATACCTTCTTTTCTTAACTGTTGAAGGAACTTAAGTATATCCTCATAACTTGCATTTTCCAGCCTGCCTATACTTGATTCTGCCTTAGATAGTGCCTGCTTCAAACTAACAACCGTGCCCTTACTGCGGTTCTTAGCTTCGATGGTGTTAAAAAACTCCTGAATCATGCTTCATAACAAGCGCCTGATGTATAAATAAATATCGAATTTTTAAAACATTTCTTCAAAGACTATAGAAGCGAACTTAAATGAGTTTAATCAAGAGTTAAACAGCAAGGAAAGAATATCCAAAAAGCTTTTATATCATTAATCTCAAATAGATTTAGCCCTTGCAGGAAAAAACCTCCACCGTCCCCAGCAGAAGAGAAGAAACCACCACCATCCCTAATCCACCTAGGACCCTCTCTTTTTCTTTTTTTCTGCAAGGGTTACATTATTTTAACTATTTAAATGGTTTTTCCCAAACAATACCCAAGTACTTACAAAACCTGCCCCAGGCATAAAGCATGGAAATTATCATTATTAATCAGATATTTTATGTGAAAACAATTATATAAGAGTAAAACAATATTCGTATTGTCGAGGGTACATTATGTCGATTCTTGATGTAACAGAAGACCAAATATTCCAGACGTTAGGGAGAGGAAGAGATCCGAATTTTAAGCCGATAGAAAAGGTGAGACCAGTAATATCCAAACCAAAAAAAACATATTCTGCCAGCCAGATTGCTAAACCAGGCCAGCAGCATGCAAAGCCACAGACAGCACAGGCAATACAGGTTGTCCTCAAACCTGACATAATCGAGCCTGAGAGACCTATTCCTTTACCTGAGGTTGATGAACATGTGGATAATGAGCCTGTGAAAAAGCTCACAGAGGAGCTGTGTGAGTTGAATAACCGCGTAAATGGGATTCAGGCGACGGTAAAGTGGTATATAATGCCGCAGTTTGCAGTTATCCTGATCCTATTACTGGCATTATTTATCAGGTCATAATTACCTGCTCTCTTTGACCGATATTTTATTGTATTAGTATTTCTTTAGTGTGTGTATGAAATCTATTGTACTTGTTGGAGATGGGATGGCAGATTACCCCATTCCTGAACTTGGGGACCTGACACCTCTTCAGGTCGCAGATATCCAGAATATGGATTTTATTGCAGAGCACGGCAGATGCGGCCTTGCAAGAACCGTTCCTGATTGCATGCCTCCTGGAAGTGATGTAGCAAATCTCTCAATTCTGGGTTACGACCCTGCGCAGTATTATTCAGGACGCGGGCCTCTTGAGGCAGCAAGCATTGGTGTTGCTCTTGATAAGGATGATATCGCTTTCAGGTGCAACCTTATCACAGAGAGGGACGGATTGATCGTGGATTACAGCGCAGGACATATCTCAAGCGAAGAATCCCGCAGTTTGATCGATGTCTTGGACAGTGAACTTGGAGCCAACTGTAAATTCCATGCCGGTGTGAGCTACAGGCATCTACTGGTAATGAATCATGGAGGAAGAGCTGTATGTACACCGCCACACGATGTGGTCGGGCAGCCTGTGAATAATGTCCTGCCGCATGGTGATGGCTCGGATACCCTGATCGATCTCATAATGGCCTCAAAGGCTGTTCTTGAGAACCATGATATAAACAAGAGACGGAGAAAGGATGGAAAGAACACGGCAAACCTTATATGGCCCTGGGGACAGGGAAAAGCGCCTTCAATGCCATCTTTTAAAGAATTATACTCGGTTTCAGGCTCTGTTATATCGGCAGTGGATCTACTGAAAGGTATTGGAAAGTACGCAGGCCTGGATATCATAGATGTTCCCGGCGCAACTGGATATCTGGATACCAATTTCTCAGGAAAGGCAGCATATGCGCTTGATTCCCTTAAAATGAGGGATTTTGTCCTTGTTCATGTAGAGGCACCTGATGAGGCGGCTCACATGGGAAGTATAGAGGCCAAGATCAAGGCGATAGAGGATTTTGATAAGAAAGTGGTAGGAAGGATGTTGAATGAGCTCGGGGAATATGGGGATTACAGGGTCCTGGTTCTGCCTGATCACTACACGCCTATCTCCGTGAGAACGCACACAGCAGAGCCTGTTCCTTTTGCTCTCTATTCTTCTGCTAAAAAAGCGGATGGTGTGGACAGGTTTGATGAGTTTGCGGCAAAAGAAGGCATCTTCGGGCTTGTGGAAGGATACAAACTGATGCGGTTATTGATGGATGATAAAAGAGAACTATAATATCGATGCTAAAAGACCGCATATTCGTCTTGCAAAAAAAGAGGATTTACCCGAGCTTGTGGATCTTGAGAATATATGTTTTAAAGAGGAGACTTTTAATAAAAAGCAGCTTGAATATCTATTACTCAGAGCTAAATCCTTAGTTATGGTCGTGTCAGTTGATGGAAAAATCATCGGGTCTGTTATTATTCTATTGAGAGCCCATATCTCACATGCAAGGATCTATTCACTGAATGTGCACCCTGGATACCGGCGCGGGGGCACAGGGAGTTTGATTATGGATACAGCCCTGAAACTTTTAAAAGAGAGGGGGACTGAGAAAGTAACCCTTGAAGTAGAGGTTAACAATAAAGCAGCCCAGAGTTTATACTATTCAAAGGATTTTTCTATGGATAAGATGCTAAAGAAATATTATAAAAATGGTAATGATGCAATGCATCTTGTTAAAAGGTTATGATACCAGTGCATTGATTATTTTTTCGTAGATGTCTTTATCCACAGTATCTTCATACCCGTGATAGATACTGGGGTTATCGTTTATTTCAATAACTTTATAGCCGTCTTTTGTTTCTTTTACGTCAAGGCCATAGAGACCATCACCAACACATCTTGATAGATTTATACTGATCTCTTTTAATTCAGAAGAGATGCATTCCCTCGGTACCGGGATAGTATCACCCCATTTATTTTTTCCATTTATCTTTGATTTTACTTTCCAGCCGCCCCCTGGAAAACAGTATTTGCACAGATAGAGTATTTTATTTTGAAGGACGCCCACGCGCCAATCAAAATCTGATTGGATATACTCCTGAAGTATCAGGATCTTTGATTTCCTTAAGAAACGTTTTGAGATCTCGATAAATTCTGTTTCATTATTTGCTTTCTCAACATGGGATGAGAATCTGGTATAAGGTGTCTTGATTATGACAGGCGATCCAAGGGTATTGAATATGTTGTCAAGAGAATCTCTTGAATAATCACCGGTAAACAGAAGAGATCCTGGTGAAGGGATATTGTTTTTCAAGAAAAGGTCATGAAGGATTGCCTTGTTTGAGCATATCCTGATAGAATGCGGATCATCAATTACCTTTAGCCCGGCCTGTTCTGCAAGCCGTGAGATGATGTACGCCGAATTATTAGGGTCTGTTGTAGCCCTTATAAACAGTGAATCATACTCCTGTATCCTTGTAATATCCTCCTTAAAGATAAATTCAAATGTATGTCCCATCGCTTCAGCAGTCGATTTAAATTCCAGAAGAGCATTGCGCTCTGATATCAGAGCATCAAAGTTATATGCTTCTACAAAACATGCTATTTTCATAGATCAACCAGGTCTAAGTTTTTATCTCATGCAACTTATCATGAACAATATCCCACTTCACCTCTTTTTTCAAGGCGGGTTCACAATGGTTCAAAATAACATTACCATCATGTATCTGTACTATTAATTTACATATGGGAATATTAAATGCATCAAAGAACCTCTTCGTGAATTCCGATGTTTCATCATTGGTTGATTCCCCGAACATCTGTACTATCTCAAGTACCTTACCCTTCACAGGATGAATTGATACAGGAAACCTGGCATTCATGCTCATTTTTTTTATCATTCCAGGCAGTCTTGAGCCAGATCTCACGATCCTCATCGAGTTATTGGTGAAAGGGTTTACCGCAAATAACATGACCGGGACACTTAGACTTAGATCGTCTTTTGGTTTTGTTACCAGCCTGTAACTACTGGTAATCAGGCCATGCCTTCTTGCTTTCTCAATTAAGAGCGGGTTTCTGTATGCATCCATTATCTCTGTACAGCCTGGTGTGACATCTACTCCAAAGGTTTCAGCATGCGCAGATACATAATATCCCATCCGTAAATAACGGTAATCGCTGTTGATATTAAGTACGCTGTCGTCTACTGGTTGCCTTAAAAAAAATAACGGACTAGAGTCGGTCTCATCTTCGTTTTCACTGACTATAATCATTAAGATATCAGTCCACTGTTTTAACATTATGGCTGAGTATATATAAGTAACGAGTGAGAAGGTATGTTTCTTCTGAAATCTATTATATGGGCCCGCTGAGATTCGAACTCAGGATCCCCGCCGTGTAAAGGCGATGTCATAACCGACTAGACCACGGGCCCTCTGGGGCTTAAATGTCGTTCGTGGTATATAGTTTTTTGGCAGCGTCCTGGAGAAATTATTATCTTCTGCAGCGCCATAGGGTCGATAGATAAAAGAAGTGGTTTCTGATGAAAATAATCCCTGCCATAGATCTGAAAAACAAAAAATGCGTATCCTTAGTCCAGGGCATTCCAGGCACGGAACGCGTATCCCTTGATGACCCGCTCGGTGTTGCTGCGCGCTGGGTAAACGAGGGTGCCAGTGTGCTGCATCTTATAGACCTTGACGGCGCCATAGATGGGCATCGTTTAAACAGCGCCATGATCGAGTCTATAGTAAAGGGTTTTAACATCGAAACGCAGGTCGGTGGGGGGATCAGATCAAAGGAAGATGCTGCCGCACTTCTGGACATCGGCGTGGACAGGGTGATCCTGGGGACTGCTGCCATACATAATCCTCATCTTGTTGAGGAGCTTGCCTGCGAGTTTGGAGGTGAGCGCATCATGGTTGCCCTCGATTCAAGAGATGGCAGGGTAACCACTCACGGCTGGACAAAATACTCCACTTCTACCGCAGTAGAGCTTGGTAAAAAGTTCGAGGGATCAGGAGCAGGGAGCATACTATTCACTGATATCAATACAGAGGGATTGCTAAGAGGCGTAAACCCCAAACCAACAGAAGAACTTGTGCAGGCGCTTAAGATCCCGGTAATAGCTTCAGGCGGAATTACTACACTCTCGGATATAGAAGCAATCAAAAGAACAGGTGCATCCGGTGTTGTGGTAGGTGCTGCCCTCTATGTGGGGAAGTTCACACTGCATGAGGCGCTCAGGTTAGAATAATAACATGATAAATTTTTCTTATTCCTGATCTGACTGGGCGATTGCTCTTAATCGATTTACACCATCGATCTCCCGGATGATCTTAACAACATTCTCAGGGACAAAATGCTCCCATCTATCGCCCTCAAGCATCCTTCGCCTGATCTCTGTGCCTGAGTAGTGATTTCGTCTAAACAGTGGTGACTGCTTGACCTGTATTCCTGCTTCGCTGAGCAGCTCTATCACAAGAGGGTTGTTGGTATAGGCAATCTGAAACGGTGGAACCATGGATTTTACATGCGGTACCCATAGCGAGTTGCGCTGTAGATCCTCAATAGGTATCACATAATGCTTTATATCGAATTCTTCTATGGCTTTAGATACCATAAGTACGCGCTCACCTGCTGTAAAGGGATTCTCTATCTCATGGCTTATCTGGGCACTGCCAATACCGATTATGATCTCATCTACCTCATGCGCTATCTGTTTTATGACCTGATGATGCCCCATGTGGTATGGCTGGAACCTTCCCAGGTAAATTCCACGGCGCATATTATTCTTTGGATTTTACTGGCTTTGTCTCTTTTTCGATCTCAGGAGGAGGGATCTTCTCAAGCCTCTCCCGACCCCATGGCCTGGGTGGTGAGTCACGGCTCCATATTTCTTTCATAAACCCGCGCCAGTCCCACTTATTGTGCTTGTGCTTCATATCGGTGAGTTTTTTAACCATGTCCAGGTTTATGGGTTTATCTGTGTATTCGATATCATTAACCTTGTTTAGATACTTCTCACCCGTTTCTGTTCTTACGAATATGGTGCTCCATCCATCATCAGAGCCTACAGAACCCACAGATATATCAGCATAATAGGAAGTATAATCACAGCAGAAGTGGCACCCTTTCCGTGCCATTGGAGCCACATCTTTAATAGGCACTTCCTTTGTCTCTTTAGTGGTCTCAACAATGAATTTCCCTTTGTGGAAGTTCATCTTGACAGCATCCCTGATATCCACTCCCATGATCTTCGGGACAACCTCTGAGAACATGATCTCCTCTGAGAAACTCTCCATGCAGATGAGACCTATTATTAATTCTATCCTGTCGAAATTCTCCCTGAACAGATGTGCCCCGTGCACCTGGCATGGAACTCCTACCAGAGCCACTTTCTTATATTTCTTCAGGATATTGTTGATCGGTTCAACATATGTTCTTGCTGCATCTTGCATAGAACCATCAGGCGAAATGAGCGGTGACTCGGCACTACCAGCATATGCTCTGTGTATATCACGCATGGTAGCTACAACAGGCTGATAGGTATATTTTGTCCCGCTTGCCTTGACCACATCCTCAGGGCTGGTGAACGTGAATAACTTTGTTGACCATCTATCGTCCCTGACAACACCGATGGCACAGTCGATCTCACCCTGCTCAAGCAGGGACTTCAATATCTGCGAAACTGCAGCGCCATCCTGGCCGTGAATCGTCCTGCTCTTACCTGCCCTCATGAGCCTTATATTGTTAAATTCATCAACAGGAAAGCCATCAAGTATCGGGCATACACGTTCGCATGCGTAGCACTGTACGCATGGGCTAACCTCTGCCCTGAAGGGGTTGATCCCATGGAAAAGAGCCTCTGTTTTCAACTCCATTTTCCTGTAATTGTTCTTTTCTCTGGAGATATCAACCGGCTCTCTTCTAACCACAGGTGCATTTACAGGACATATGGCCTCGCATGTACCGCAGGAGGAGCAGTAGTTATACTCTGCCACATCCGCAATTTTTGGGAGCCCTATATTGGGGGCATGCATATCTCCCAGTCTTGTTAGAACATTAGATTGGTTCGTTTTAGGGATCCCCCTCGATACAGGGGGATTTGGGACATTACTGTCCGATTCTGTAAGCACTTTATTTTCCTCCGATTATCTCTTTGCCAATTAACTTGATTGCTGCTTCCTTATCCGGGCCTATCGGAGAGCCTGCAACAATCTGCGTGACACCGATCTTCTTCAATGCCTCTACTTTTGCCTTGCAATCAGCAGGTGTCCCGCATATGGAGAATGCATCTATCATACTATCAGTGACAAGGTTATTCAATCCTGCAAAGTCTCCTCTGGCTATGGCATCACCAATACTTTTCTTTGCACCTATATCAATATTATGCCTCTCAAGAACTGTATCGGGTGAGCCTGCAACAATAAATGCCACAACTACCTTGGCTGCGCCTTTTGCCTTCTGTGCATCCTTGTGGATAGAGAAACACGCATATGCCCCGACATCGATGCTCTTTGGATCTCTGCCTGCCGCGTTTGCGCCAGCGGCTATCTGTTTTATCGCAAATTCAAAGTCTTTTGGATGGGACGCGTTTATGAGTACGCCGTCTGCGACCTTACCCGCAAGCTCAAGCATCTTGGGACCCTGTGCCCCCATATAGATGGGTATATTGCCTGTCTTAAAAGCCAGTTTTGCGCCCCCTATCTTTACCCGTTTTCCCTGCTGTGAGACCTTCTTTCCGCTTAAGAATCCCCTGAGTGCAGTTATGCTCTCGCTGATGGTAGTCATAGGTTCGATCCACTCTATTCCCATGGCATCAAAGGTAGCTTTATCACCCGGACCGATGCCGAGTACTGCCCGACCTCCGGATATCTCGTTGATCGCACCAATGCTCTGAGCTGTTATTGCAATATTCCTTGTGTAAGGGTTCGTCACACCTGTTCCCAGTTTAATCCTGTTGGTGTTCAACGCAAGTACAGCAAGTGTGGTGTACACATCTCTGTTATTGTAGTGGTCGGTTATCCATACATTATCGAACCCGTTCTCCTCAGCAAGCTTTGTATAGTATGCAAGCTTCAGAACCGGGTCAGCCGGTACAAATTCGATACCAAACATATATTTCTCCTATAATTTTTCAAAGGTCAATCGTCTTTTCTTATTTAAAAGCATATTGGTTTTGTTCTGCATGATATCACATATCCAGGAACTGGCTGGCCATCATTAATGACATCTTTATCTGCTCACTGGCATCTTTTTTCACGATATCTCCATGTCCCGGGTACATAATGCTAACATCCAGAAGTGTTAATTTTCTTATAGATTCGATCAATTGCTGTGTGCTTCCACCGTAGAGGTCGGTGCGCCCAAAGCTTCCATCCGGGAATATAGTATCTCCTGAAAAAAGAACCTTTGAGTGTGCATCATACAGGCAGATACAGCCAGGAGTATGCCCGGGTGTATGTATGACCTCAAGCTCTCCGAAAAACTCACCGCCTTTTAGCAGGATATCAGGAGTAATGGATGGAGCACTTCTCCCGAACATACTAGATGCACTTGCCTTAGCATTGCCAAGTAAAGGGGCGTCGTCCTTATGTATGGCTATTTTTGCACCAGATGCTCTTGCAACGTCTCCTGCACCGCCTGCATGATCATAGTGGCAGTGGGTAAGTATGATCGTCTCAAGATCCCCGATCCGGATATATCCCTTAAGTTCTGCGATTATAGAGCGTGCATCCATACCTACATCTATGAGTATAGAATCATCCACAAGGTATGCATTTGCATCATACGGGGAGCCACTCAGTTTTATGATCTTCATATAAGCCTCTATACTGTGATATCATTTAAAAGTATGCAAAAAGGAATAGGTTTATTACATAGGCTACTGGAGCGCAATGAACTACCACGGCATGACGCCATGGAATAATTGCCTGTAACGAGAGTAAAGGTTTTTATCTTATCATGCTGTAGATAAGACACCCGACGGGATAGTAGGGTAGCCTGGTCCATCCTTGAGCGTTTGGGACGCTTAGACCGCGGTTCAAATCCGCGCTATCCCATTATGTTTAAATAGGTATAAGCCCGCATAGAATAACCAAGAGCAACATGATACTGTTCAATGATATCGGGAGTTACCCGCCGCCAGAGGATATAAGCAGAGATCGGATAATCAAGGCTTTAAAAAGCAATGATTCCCAGGCAACTAAGATTCTCAGGGATGCAATGCGTCAGAAGATTGAGGCAGGGGTGGACGTGCCAACATATCCCCAGTTCCAGGATATGAACCAGCAGTTCCTGGGAATAATCAATGATGAGGCAAATACAGAAGAGCCTCTGCTTGTCCGCAAAGAAAAAGCAAGAATAATGGAGCTTGAGGCTATAGAAGAGGTCGGAGCAGAGTATTATAAGAAAAACGGCAGGAAATTAAATATAAGGGTATGCGTCACCGGACCTGTGGAACTGTACCTGAAGCAGTTCGGTGGGGCAGCATATAAGGATATCCTGGACGCTTTTGCAACCAGTATAGATCGCTTTATCAGTAACTCAATAGACAATGCAAGGCATCTTCAGATAGTCACTGTATCGATCGATGAGCCAAGCATAGGGATAAATCCACAGCTCATGTTCAGTGATAGCGATCTGATAGAAGCCCTGGAGAAGGCATCAAAGACAGCAGCTTCTCATAACATAGATACTGAAATCCATCTCCATTCACCGCTTCATTATAAACTCATATGCAAGGTTCCTTCTATCAGCATAATTGGCGTCGAATCTGCTGCAAACCCATCATATCTTGATCTTATTGATAAAAAAGATCTTGAGGACTATGATAAATTCCTGAGGGTCGGGGTTTCTCGTACTGATATATTCAACATGGCTGCTGCGCTGAACGAAAAGTACGGCACTAATGTCTGGAAAGAACCCACAAAGCTTGAAGAGATAGTAACAGTGATGGAAACACCAAAAACCATAGCGATGAGGCTTGGTAAGATCTATGATACTTTTGGTGACAGGATAAAGTATGCAGGCCCTGACTGCGGGCTTGGTTCATGGCCCACGCAGGAGATGGCATTCAAACTTCTTCTGAATACAGGTACAGGCATAAAAGAATTTTTAAAAAACAGGAATAGAGGATAAGATTTAATAGATAGTTAACGTTAATTGGTTTAATGAGAGCAAAACAGAGAGTGAGCAGTAAGAAAAGCAATAAATACAGTCCTGGAGCAAAAGAGAATGGGGCAAAAACAGTGGTGGTAAAGCCTGCTGGATACCCATTAAAAGGTATGTTCCATGAGTATCCTGAACCTGCAGAGCTGGATGTTTTTGAGTTCTATGCACGGGAACAGTGGAGCGGGTTTATAGTTAAAAAGGGCGATTACCTGTTCGATCGCAGAATGTTCCCGGATTTTGCCTTCAAAGTTATAGATGTTGATCCTGAGAACTCCGAGATAGGGAAGGATACCAAATTCGTGATCGAGGATTATGATGCAGATTTCTTTGTTCCTGAAATAAAAAGTGCGGTTACCTTTAAACAGGTCATAGGACAGGATAAGGCCAAACAGAAATGTAAAATTATAGAGCGGTTCCTCTCCAATCCGCTTAAATTCGGAGGCTGGGCACCCAAGAATATCTTATTCTATGGGCCGGCAGGAACAGGAAAAACAATGATTGCAAAAGCACTTGCAAATTCGGTAGATGTTCCGCTGCTGGCAATAAAAGCCACAAAACTCATCGGGGAATTCGTGGGTGACGGGGCACGCCAGATACATCAGCTCTATGAGAAAGCAGAAGAACTCTCTCCGTGCATAATCTTCATTGATGAATTTGATGCTATCGCACTTAACCGCAGCTACCAGGAGATAAGGGGCGATGTTGCTGAGATCGTCAATGCGCTCCTGACCGAGATGGATGGGATAGATGAGCGCGATGGAATATGCACTATTGCAGCAACGAATATGCTCTATGCCCTTGATCCGGCAGTACGCAGCCGTTTTGAGGAAGAGATTGAATTTACCCTTCCGACAGTGCAGGAGCGGTATGAGATATTGAAATCTTATACACTTAAGTTCCCGATAAAACTTGAAAAAGATGTTAACCTTGATGCAATCGCCAAACAGACATCAGGTTTCTCTGGACGCGATCTGGTTGAAAAATTGCTTAAGAACGCACTTCATAAAGCCATACTTTCAGGCAGCAAGGTAACAGAAGACCATATTGAGCAAGCACTTGAGGAGACGAAAGGAAAGAGATCTGAACCACCAAAAGGGATGTTCGCATAATGGCAGGAATGCAGTGCATCACCGCAAAGACTTCATAGAGGCTGAAGCGAACATACCCATGCCGTAGAAATTTACCTTCTGTGTCTCAAACCCGGCTTTTTGCAAAGCCCCGGACATCTCATTCCACGTAAATATACTGGCAGGGCGTCCGATTAGAATCTCAAACCGTGGAAAAATGCTTGCTTTAAAATCAAAATCCACGATCATGAATACTCCCTCAGGCTTTAATACACGGGCAGCCTCAATGATCGCTTTTTCATAATGTGGTACGTGATGGAGTACGGTTATGCAGATTACAGCATCAAAACTTTTATCCGGGAAATTCAGAGCAAGAGCATCACCCCACTCTACTCTTATCCTCTCCTGAAGACCTTTTTTTTTAACATTCTGGATCGCTGCCTTGACCATGTCATGCTCATTATCGATGGCGATAAAACTTGAATCTTTCAATCTCTCGGCCAGAAAAATAGCCCCAAGTCCCTGACCTGTACCTATCTCAAGTATTAAAGGTGATAGCGGAAAATATGGTATGAAATCAGGGAAGATCTTATTTGCCATCCGTCTCCAGATGTATGCATGAAGCCTTGATTTGCAGTAGAACTTCTCTATGCCTGATATCATCAGATATTAATTAGTTTTAATGCAGATAGGTATTTCGTATCCTGAAATAAGTGCGTAAACTATAAATACTTTGTTCGTGTATATACGAATTGTAGTGGGCAGTAAAACACACTTTTTTACACCACCATATACCACCACCATATCATACCCCTCTGCCCACTACCCTCCTATTTTTACACCAATGTGATTTTCTCTTCAAATCCACGGCTTATTATCTCATTGAGGTGCAGGCCTATCTCTTGCGGGGTGTATCCAAGCGCAAGCCCGAGGATCTGGCTGTAATGTATAACAGGTATGTTATATACTTTTCCCTCTTTCTCAAGCTCAGCCTGTCCGCTATCAAACTGCAGATGGCAAAAAGGGCATGCGTTTATGATGCAGTCAACCTCTGCTCTTTTCATCCTCTCAAGCTTGTACTCGGTCATCTTAAGCGAAGTCTCAAACATCGCAGACCTGACACCTCCCCCGGCACCGCAGCAGCTCATCTTCCCCTCATAGGGAATGCTCACAGCGCCGATTGCCTCAACAAGCTCATCAAAAAACACAGGACATTGTGCTCCCCCCAGTTTTCTGTCCTTTGTGGGTTTCATGAGATGGCATCCGTAATGTACAGCAGCCCTTATCTCAAGAGGCCCCTCTATTGCCCTGCCAAGTTTCTCAGCGCCGATATCCCTGTAGAGGAATTCGATTATATGCCTTACCTCAACTGTGCCCTGGTATTCTTTATCTATTTTTTTAAGATGGGAATTCACCTCGTTACGAAGACGAGCATCGCTCTTCAGGATGCTGTTGGCATCCATCAGTGAACTGAAACACCCGTTGCATAGTGTCAGTATGTCTGTGTCCTTCTCTTCTGCCAGCACAAGGTTCCTTGATGCAAGGGTAAGCCATGTTATTTTATCAAACGAGCGGAATATACCGGGCGCCGGGCAGCATGAAGCCTCCTCAAGCTCGCCCCATTTAATATCCAGCCTATCAAGAACAAGTCCTGTGGCTTTTTCAATGCCAGGGTAGCGGTTCGGGATCAGGCATCCCGGGAAAAGAGATAATTCATTCATTCTTCTATCAATTCATTAAATTTTGTTGATTCAAGGAGTATTTTCACCTCATCGAGGGCTTTTCTATGGGTCGGAATTCCAAGTCCTAGCTTTTCTCTTATTGATCTGTGTTTATCATCGATCGGGACAGCATGTCCTGTTTCAATGAGAGATCTGCATATCTTCCTGTGGTCAGGGAGTATCTTTCCTCCCCTTGCGGCTTCGCTTCTGAGGGCAAGTATCGCATCTGTGACTTTAATACCGCGCGGGCATCTCTCCTGGCAGTTGTAGCAGGTGGTGCACATCCAGAGTTCAGGATCGTTTGAAACATCTTTATTTATCGAGTCTCTGATAATTCTCCTGATGTTCAGGCTTGTGTATCTTCCCGAGGGGCAGCTCGCATGGCATGTACCGCACTGAAGACAGGTGAGTATCTCGGAATTTTTCATTGAGGGAATAATGGGTAAACTTGTATTTAAGATTTCAAGCAAATGCTCAGAACTTCCTGAAGGCTGTCTATGAGGGTTATGCTTCTTTCTTGCTCAATACCCTCACAATCCTGTCGTGCAGTTTTTTATTTTTTGTCCCTGTTATCGACATGCCTGTTGTGCGCACATCGCCTGATATCACCTGTCCCTTAATATCTGTGAGGGAACCGCCTGACTCTTTCAATATCAGGGCAGATGCCATGATATCATAGCCGCTCACAAGCCCACGGGTATCAACAACACCGTCCAGTGTTCCATCGGCAACAAAACACATATCTAATGCGATGCTGCCCAGCGCCCTGAGTATGATTGTTTTCTCAAATTCTACCAGTCCTGGCGGGACATCTGGCACACCATATGAATACACCGATACCACAGGTTTTGGTCTTGTGCCGCGTTTTTTATCGATAATCCGTTTACCGTTTAAAAATGCACCTTTTCCATGTACAGCATGGTATATATTCCCCTGTATATCGCATATCACGGCCATGCTTATATCCTCGAATGTGGCTACATCCGTTTTTTCAGTGTATGCAAGCGATGTGCAGAAAAAAGGGATACCGCATGTGGCATTCGTGGAGCCATCGATAGGATCGAAAACCAGCATGAAATCAGGTTTTTTCCCGATAATACGGTCGCCAAGCTCCTCTGATATTATCCTCGCTGACAGCCCTCGATTTAAAAGCGCATCATCAAGAGCCCGCTCAGCAGTCATATCGATCCTGCGAGTGATATCCTTTGGCCGCCGCACGACCATCTCTCCATAATCCACGTTCTCGTGGATGAAGGATCTTACTTCATCCCTGATCTCGATTCCTATCTCGATGAGGGTCTCAATTTCCATGTTCATGTTCATTTATCTCTCCAAAAAGAGCAATAATAGCATCTGCCACTTTTTTTGCAGCCTCATCAGGCGTCATTTTATCACTGTCGATTACTACCTCAGGTCTGAGGGGTTCCTCATATGGGATGTTAACACCCGGGACAGTGGCGCCTGGCCGCGCTGATTTTTTGTATATATCCTTTGGTGAAAAAACAGCCTTCCTTCTGGCCTCGCGCTCCATGCATACCTGGATAGGGCAGCGGATATACACCTCTGCGAACTTCGGGATGATCTTGCGCGCTGTATCGCGGTATTTTCTCCTGTTCGCAGTGGCATCGATAAAGACATTCATATCACACTCGGTCAGGAGTTTTGCCATATAGCCAAGGGATGCATAGACAATATCCCTCTCCTCATCCGTATATCTGGGATGCGGGGTAAGGATGCGGCGTATTTCATCAAGCTGAAGGGTCCTGACATCGATACCTTTTTGCTTGAGTAAGGTTGATGTGCGGGATGCAATAACTGTTTTCCCGCTGCCGGGAATACCTGTGAACCAGACTGCAAAAGCCATTTTTCCCCTATAGATATGAGTTCACGTTCTTGTACTCAAATTCTTCGCTCTCAAGAACATTATTAATAAAATTGAAGAGTTTTGTCCTCACACCAGGTTCGAGAGTGGGATACCATATCGGGCTTGCCACTACAAGGCCCCTGAACACGTAGAAAGGCTGGATGACCCTCAATACCTCATAGTCGCCTGTTTTTTCAAGGTAGTTATTAAAGAAAAGTTCATATAATTCACGGAACGGACCTGCAAGCTCTCCGTATTTCTGCAGGGAATAGAAGATATAGTTCATTGTTATGGATGAGATATCATCAGCAGCCTCGCCCCACTCACCACGGCTCCGGTCAAGCAGAGTGAAATCGACTCCCTCGCGGAACATGATATTCCATGGATGGAAATCGCCGTGGGTCATGCATAATCGATATGTCTTTCCCTTGATCTTATAGCGCCAGTCAACACACTTCTTCTCTATCTCGCACAGATCATCCCGGCTCACAAAATCAAGGTTATCAGGGTAACTGTCCGTCAGTCCCATTATACATTCCCCATGGCCGACAGTATCCCTGATCTTCCTTAAGTATAGCTCGCGGTCATCATGCTTTATTGTATGGATCCGGGCAAGACAGGAGGACAATGCCCTTGCCCTATCCCTATCAAGGGAGGTGAGTTCTCCATCCCTCTTTATCCTCTCAAGGTCAAGGAAATACTCCTTTCCCTCGATCTTTTCCATTAAAATAAAATATTCCTCTGCATCTCCTGCTGAGCAAAGCTCGCCCTTATGCGTGAAGTATCCGACATCAAGGGAGCGGACATGCCCTGGAAGCTTATTAAAAGCCGAGTTCTGCCAGATCAATATCTGTGCCCGATCTGAGAAATGATCGTGCCCGAACCCTTTCTGCACGCGCATCGTTGACAGCACAACAGAATTGATGCTGCCGTTGGCCTCAAATTCTATAAGATAAGGCTTCCCGTAGCCGAATCCCTTTATACCTTCATCTACCTCAGTCGGTATCCCGCCAAGTTCACCTATACTGATGATCCTTGCACTGCCGTATAATTCTGATAAGTATCTCTCAACTTCCTGTCTTCTTAATATCATTGTGTCCTCCGGGGCGCAGGGGTAGCGGATACCCTGCAATTTATTGCAGAGAGGAAATGTACCCCGCCTCCCAAATACCATAAACCATTTACGTTTATGAGTGGTAATATATGAATGTGGATAGAACGATTAAACTTAAACTGGAATTGTCTGAGGAGGATAAGGAAACTCTCAGACAGACCATGAACCTTAGCAACCGTGTCTTTAATGAGATTGCTAAATATGGTTTTGAGAACCATACTTGCAGTAAAGTATCTATCCATCATGCTACTTACTATGACATCAGAGGTAAATATCCAGAGCTTCCCTGCTCTATTCTTCAAGGGGTTAGAGATGCTGCCTGTGAAGCTCTTAAAGGTGTCGAGCTTAAAAAACTTCCCAGAGTCAAAGAGTTCTCTGGTGTCAGATATAACAAAAGAGTTTGCAACGTCAACCTCTCTAAACAGATTGTTACTCTTGCATCCACTAAAGGCAGAGTAAAAGCTTCTTTCCCGATTCCTGAATACTACAGGCAGTATCTTGATTGGGAACTGAGAACTTCCACACTTAAATATAACAAACAACAGGATACTTTTTATCTGCATGTAACTATCAGAAAACAATCTCCCGAACCTTCCGGTAATGAGGTTCTTGGAATTGATAGGGGGATAGTTAATATTACAGTAACTTCCAATAATAGATTTTTCAATAGCAAGCCTATCAAAAATGTAAGGGCTAAGTACGCATACCTTAGAGCGAAACTCCAAGGCAAAGGCACTCGTTCCGCTAAGAAGCTTCTTCGGAAGATCAGTGGAAAGGAAGAACGGTTTGTTACCTGGGTAAATCATAACATCTCTAAGGAAATTGTGGCTATGCCTTTCGATGTATTCGCTATTGAAGACCTTACCAGTATAAGAGTTCAGAGCAGAACTAAAGGAGTTGAGTTTACCAGAAAACTTAACAACTGGAGTTTCTATCAGCTTGAGCAGTTTCTCAGATATAAGGCTGAAGCTGCTGGAAAATCCGTGATAACCATCGACCCACGATATACCAGTCAGAAATGTTCTAACTGCGGACATATCTATAAAGGCAACAGGAAAGGCAATTCTTTCCACTGTGTTAAATGCGGTTTTCAGATACATGCTGACCTCAATGCTGCTCGGAATATTGCCGAGATTGGTAAATCTAATCTTGGTAGGCAGACTGTAACCCTGCCAAACATGACGTGTGATGACGCTGAAGCCTGTAAGGGAATTGATGCTGAACATAGTTATAATGCTCCGCACTTAAGTGCGGGGTAGGTTACGTTCCCAGAGTCCATGAATGGAGGTATCTATCCTGCTCCTCTGTCAGGGTCTCTATCTCAATGCCCATGGCCTCAAGCTTGAGTTTAGCTACTCTGTTATCGATTTCAACAGGCACTCTGTAGACCTGGTTCTCAAGGCTCTTACCTTTCTCATTGATATATCTTACAGCAAGCGCCTGGTTTGCAAAGCTCATGTCCATGACCTCGGGCGGATGCCCGAATGCACTTGCAAGGTTCACAAGCCTGCCCTCGGCAAGCAGGTAGATTCTCCGATTATCTTTTAAAACATATTCCTGCACATCATTCTTTATCTGATTGACCTGATTTGAAAGCTCAGCAAGTGCGGGGATATCTATTTCCACGTTGAAATGCCCTGAATTGCATACTATTGCCTGGTCTTTCATGACCTGGAAATGCTCTTTGCGGATGACAGAGATATCGCCTGTTACTGTAATAAACAGATCTCCGATTTTAGCAGCTTCAGTCATGGGCATGACCCTGAACCCGTCCATCACAGCTTCAAGTGCTTTTCTCGGCTCAACCTCTACGATAACAACATTGCCTCCAAATCCCCGTGACCGTGACGCTATGCCCCTGCCGCACCAGCCATACCCTGCAACTACTATGGTCTTTCCTGCAAACAGGATGTTGGTGGCGTTCATTATACCATGTACAGTGCTCTGCCCTGTGCCGTAGCGGTTATCGAACATCATCTTGGTCTCGGCATCGTTTACAGCAATAACAGGATACCTCAGGGCACCGTCTGCCGCCATTGCCCGCAGCCGTATCACGCCTGTGGTTGTCTCCTCGCATCCGCCTTTGATATCTCTTATCAGGTCCTGGTGCTTTGAGTGAATAAGCGCTATGGTATCTGCGCCGTCATCAAGTGTAACATGGGGTTTTATCTTGAGCGCCTCTTCGATACACTCATAGTACTGCTCCTCATTCTCGCCTCTTATCGCAAAGACTTTTATCCCCTCTGAGGCAAGCGCAGCAGCAACATCGTCCTGAGTGCTCAGCGGGTTTGAAGCTGTGAGCGCGATACCCGCACCCCCTGCTTTTAGCGTGTGGATAAGATTGGCTGTTTCAACTGTCACATGGAGGCATGCGACTACGTTAATCCCCTCAAGCGGTCTCTCTTTCTCAAACTGTTCCCTGATCTTTTGAAGAACAGGCATGTGTCTTCGCGACCATTCGATCCTCTGTTCTCCAGCCTCGGCAAGGCCTATGTCTTTTATTATATAGTCTCTCATCAAAATCCCTATTTAAATCATTAAAACAGGTATAAAATGCCCAATATGCTTATTAAACCTGTTGGTTTTGTGATGGTTAAAAATCAGGGAAACTTAAATAATACTTGCCTCTTATTAAGATTTACATGCTAAAAGAAGAAATCTGGATCGAGAAGTACAGGCCAAAAAAACTTGATGCTATTGTGGGGCAGACTGAGGTAATAAAACGTCTTAAGTCCTATGTCCAATCAAGAAACCTGCCGCATCTTCTGTTCTCAGGACCCCCTGGCGTGGGAAAGACTGCAGCCGCTATCTCTGTAGCCCGTGAACTTTTCGGTGAAACATGGGTCAACAATTTCACCGAACTAAATGCCAGTGATGAGCGCGGAATCGATGTGGTCAGGAACAAGATAAAGAACTTTGCCAGGACATCGCCCCTGGGTGACGCCTGGTTCAAGATAATATTCCTTGATGAGGCTGATGCGCTTACCCACGATGCACAGTCAGCACTGCGAAGGACAATGGAAAAATATACAGGCTCATGCCGTTTTATACTCTCATGTAATTATTCCTCTAAAATAATCGAACCTATCCAGTCAAGATGCGCGGTTTACAGGTTCAAACCCATATCAAGTAAAGCCATCGAGGAAAGGATGGGACATATAGCCATAAAAGAAGGTATTACACTTACCGATGATGGCCTGGAGGCTATAAGATACGTCGCCGAAGGGGATATGAGACGTGCCATCAATGCTCTTCAGGCGGCTGCTATGCTTGATAAGACCGTAACTATGGATGCTATCTACAAGACCACAGCTACTGCCAGACCTGAAGAAGTTGCTGAGCTTGTAAAACTCGGTCTTGAAGGTAACTTCATGAAAGCCAGGGAAAAACTGGATTACCTGTTGATAGAACAGGGGCTTTCGGGTGAAGACATCACAGGGCAGATATTCCGCGCTATTCGTGACATGACGATTCCGGACAGGCTAAAAGTTGATCTTATTGACCGCATCGGAGAGATAGATTTCAGGATGGCTGAGGGTGCAAATGAGCGGATCCAGCTTGAAGCCCTGATTGCTTATTTTATACGATATGGTGCCAATAACAAATGAACACTGAAGTACTCATACATATTTTCAGTTCCATCCCATCATGGCTTGCGGTTATTATGATTGCCATGCTGCCAGTTGCAGAACTTCGGCTCTCCATTCCAATAGCGATAGTGGGATTCGGGCTCGATCCTCTTACCGCTTTCTCGCTATCGGTCATAGGTAATATGATACCTGTCATACCACTGCTCCTCTTTCTTGAGCCCGTATCAAATTTTTTGCGGCGGTGGAGATTATGGGATACTTTTTTCACATGGCTGTTTGACAGAACTCATCGCAGGCATAGTGTCAGGTTTGAAAAATACGGGTCAGTCGGTCTTGCTATATTTGTAGGTATGCCCCTGCCTGTTACAGGCGCATGGACTGGTTGTGCAGCCGCTTTTGTTTTTGGTTTTAAATTCAAGAACGCCCTTATTGCAATATTTGCAGGTATTATAGCGGCTGGATTGGCAGTAACTACATTTACGATATTCGGAGATGGCTTATTTAATTATATTTTCAAATAAATCCTATCCTTATTAGTGTTTTCTTCAAAACGTTTATCCATTTAGAACACAATATATGGGCTTGGATTCAGAAATCAGAAATCAGAGAGTGTTAATTAAGAGATGTCATCCATGGGTAAAAGAATTCGTATCATTAATGAGCCTTCAGATATAGTCCCGCTTCTCCGTGCTTTTGGCTCTGAGCGTCATAAAAAAGTTTTCGATACTTTGCAGAAAGATTGGAGAACCGAAGAAGAGATAGAGAAAGAGGTAGGGTTCAGAATCGGAGAAAGCCTTGATGTTTTGAAAAAGAGTGGATTGGTCGAGAGTAAATGGCGAATGCCGCAACCAGGCAAAAAACCTGAAAAAGAATATCACTCATCATATTCCAGGGTGCATATTAATTTTCAGTGCTCGGTTGAGGATCTAAGTGATCTGATTATGATCACTTTCAAGAGCGACAGCGAAATAAGACCATACCTTGACGTAATCGAGAAAGAGGTAATGGAGGGCAACCAGTCGATGAACGGCCTCCAGCGTGTAGTAGATAAGAGCGCTATGTTCATAAGGGGAATGGCAAAACGATCACCAGTCCTGACCGTGAAAGGGCAGAGGATTGAGCTGATCGGAGAAGGTGAATGATACTGCGGAGTAAAAAGGAGAGCACTAAATTCCAGATACTCGTTGAAATAGCCGCACATCAGCCTGATGTCAGGCAGAAAGAGATCGCAGATAAGATTGGTATAACCCCGCAGGCAATATCAGAATATATCAAGGAGCTTGTTTCAGATGGGTTTTTATGCTCAGATGGCCGCGTGCGCTATCGTGTAACAAAAAAAGGAGTGGAATGGGTTCTTGAGCGGGCGGTGGAACTTAAAAAATATGCACGCTTTGTCATGGAGGATATTGTCAGCCATGTCTCGGTCGCTACTGCAATCGCCAGAGAGGGATTTAATAAAGGGCAGATGGTCTCACTTATTATGGACAACGGCCTGCTGTATGCAGGCTCAGGAGATGGTGATGTCACCGGTACCACAATATCAGATGCCAGGGAAGGGGAGGATGTAGGGGTGACAGATTTAAAAGGGATGATAAATCTGCCTGAGGTTAATATAACAATATGTAAAGTACCCAGGGTAGAAAGAGGAGGGTCCCGTGGTGTAGATTATGAGATGCTAAGAAAACATTCTCAAAATATGCCTTATATCGCAGCACTCGGTGTTGAGGCGCTGATCTCCCTTCGAAAAATAGATATTGAACCAGATATTCTCTTTGGCGCCAGGGAATCAGTTGTGGAGGCTGCATTTCATGGCCTCTCCTCACTTGTGGTCTCTGTGGATGAGGAAGTCCCATCTCTCCTTAACAGGCTTGAATCTGAGGGATTGAGCTATGAGGTTATAGATCTGAGCAAATAATCGATGGATTTTTATTCTTTAATTATCAGTATATAGTATATCTCGTTCCAGTACTGGCAAGGAGGCCTTATGGAAACTGAATTTGCGCCCCATGTCGAAGAAATAAAAAGGGCGCTTGGTAATGAAATAGACGATAATAGCATAATAACTGACCTGAAAAAGCTGCTTGAGTACAGGGTACCCCTGAGTGAAGCAAAGCGAAGCCTGATTAAGAAATACGGCGGGACAGAAAGAAGCACAGTACTTAAGCTCAAGGATATAAAGATCGGTGAGCATAATATCGAAGTGACAGGACAGGTTATTGAACTCGCTAAAAAGACTATCAATATAAAGAATATCGATAACACAATTTTTTCAGGGATTATGAGGGATGAGACTGCTGCAAGGCGTTTTACAGCATGGGATGATTTTGGCTTAAATGTGGGAGACGTAATCAATATCACGAATGCGTATGTGAGGAACTGGCAGGAAGGGCCTGAGATAAACTTTGGAAAAAAGTCAAGAATAACAAAACTTACCTCCACTATCCAGATCAATCAGGAGGATGTACAGAAAAAATTATCGGAATTAAGGGACGGGGATGTGAGTATACATACCGTGTTCACCATTTTGAGCATCGGACTTCGGGAGGTTAGCACAAGAAGCGGGAGTAAGAATATTCTAACAGGTATTGCTGCAGATGAGGATACAAAACTGCCGCTCACCTCGTGGGTGATACTACCGCAGCTCATGGCTGGCAGTACAGTTGAGGTAAAGAACGCATTCATAAGATCATTCCGGGGGATTCCTTCTCTGAATATAAATGAAAACAGTACGGTAACAAAGATTGATAAGAATATAGAGTACAAAGAGCCGCGCAGAGTAATGATCGGGGATATAGTTAAGAAAGAGGGGGCCTTTGATACGATAATCGAAGGGAATATTCTCTCTATCAGACCGGGTTCAGGGCTGATAAGCCGCTGCTCTGAGTGCTCCCGTGTTATTCAGAGGAGCGTATGCCGTGTACATGGCAGGGTGAATGAGAAAATGGATATGCGCACTAAAGCCATAATCGATGACGGAACAGGCGCATTAACGCTTGTTCTTGATGCCGGACTCACACAGAAGATATGTGGCTTAACAATTGAAGAGGCACAGCAGATCGCAAAAGCAGCAATATCCCATAAAGCGGTTGAAGATGAGATCAGGAAGAAACTATTCGGAAAAATGCTGACATCAAGAGGCAATATGTCAAAAGGTGACTTCGGTACCATGTTTGTAGCAAGCAACGTATGGGAATCTCAGGACATAACTAAAGAGAGGGCAATAGAACTGCTTGGAAGGCTGGGGTACCATGGATAATATAATTGATAGGGAAGTTGCATGGCGCATTTTTGCTTATGAGTTTAACAGATCGGATCTATGCCTGAGCGAAGATGATGAGAGAGCCACGAATTATATCATCACCCCGACTGGTGTAAAATGCAACCGCCTCTTTATTGTTGGTGTTGTCACAGAGGTCGAAAACATCGGTGCAGGTAATAGCCTGTGGAAGGCGCGCATAGCAGATCCTACCGGCGTAACTACCGTGTACGCAGGGCAGTACCAGCCTGAAGCGGCTATTTTCTTATCTGAATTGAAAGTGCCTGCATATGTTGCAGTAGTAGGCAAGGCAAGAACATACGAACCTGAGGGCGGAAACGTGTACACATCGATCAGGCCTGAAGATATAAATAATGCTGATGAGAAGTTAAGGGACAGATGGGTGCTTGATACTGCTGAGCGAACACTGGAACGCATAAGAATCATCGAAGATGCACTGAGATCGGGATTATCAGGAAATGATCTTAGGGAGTATTTACTGGGGAAGGGAGCAAACACAGTACTCGCCGATGGTGCGGCGAGATCAATTGAACATTATAAAAACCTGGATATCATCATAACCGAGCTTAAAGATGCATTAATCCATGCAGTAGAGATGGTTTCATCAGATGATGTTCATAGAACCGAAGATGTCCAGCATGCACCTGAGGAGCAAAGAACCGAAGAGATAAAAAAGACTGATGTAGCAGATGCAGATGAAGAGAGCACTCAAGAATCGCAAATACCGCAGATCGAAGAATCTGAGGCTGAGATCGAGAAAGAGCCAAAGGAAGTGCTTGCTGATATAATCGATAAACTGGATACAGGCAGGGGCACATCCTTCTCAGGGGTAGTTGAAGCTGCAACAGCGGCTGGTATTGATGCTGAATCAATAGAGGCAGGTATTAAAGAGCTTATGGCAGAAGGAAGATGCTATGAGCCGAAGATAGGGGTGCTGCGGAAAGTATAATGAACCCGCTGCTAAACGAGCCCGCCCTGGTTATAGTAATCGCTATAGGCGGGAACGCAATTTTGAACCCGGCAATGGGTAATCCGTGTGAGCAGAGAAGGATGATCGACAAGACATGTCTTGAAATTGCGCAGATCATCCAGAGAGGGTATGATGTGGTTTTGACCCATGGCAACGGTCCCCAGATAGGGAATATCCTTGCGATGCAGGAAGAATGCGGCTCTGTTCAGGCGCAGCCTCTGGATGTCTGCGGGGCGCAGACCCAGGGAATGCTTGGCTATTTACTCAAGCAATCACTTGATAACAGATTAAGGGAGAGTGGAATAAATAAGCAGGTTGCAGCAGTGCTGACACAGGTGATTGTGGATGAATCCGATCCTTCTTTTGATATCCCAACAAAGCCCATAGGTCTTTATTATTCGAAATACAGGGCGCAGAAAATGATAGAGCAGGGAATAAAGATGATAAAGGACAAAAAAGGTTACAGGAGGGTTGTGCCCTCACCAGTACCAAAAAAAATTATAGAAGAAGATATCATCAAAGATCTCATCAGGGAAGGCATAATAGTCATAGCAGCAGGCGGCGGCGGGATTCCTGTTATACAGAAAAACGGTTTGCTGGCAGGGATCGAGGCAGTAATTGATAAAGACCTGACAGGCAGCCTGATGGCCTCCACTATCGGAGCGGGGACTTTTCTTATACTTACCGATGTTGAAAAAGCAGCATTGAACTATGGGAAAGAAAACCAGATCGATCTTGATGAAATAACGGCTTCAGATGCACAGAGGTATGTCGAAGAAGGCCATTTTGGAAAAGGTAGCATGGAACCAAAGGTGCTCTCTGCAATAGGATTTATAAGATCTGGCGGGAAGATTGCGATCATCTCAAGTCTGGATAAGGCTGTGCCTGCGATTGAATGCATGGCAGGCACAAGAATTATCCCATAAATTGCATTCCGGCTCAGTGAGGCTCAGGCTTTTATCTCTTTTCCGGCTACGGCTTTATTCAGATCTGATACCAGCGTATCTACATCGATCCCATGGGCCATTGCACCTTCTTCTATGCTCTCAAATGCTGATACATGGCATCCAACACAGTGGAGTCCGTGTCTCATGAATACAATCATGGTCTCAGGGTACTGGTTAACTACTTCCTCTATTGTCATTTCTTTTGTTATAGTCATAATAACCTCCGATTATTCGTATGTATACGAACATTAATAAAGCTTTCTAGAACGATCTTATGCGTCCTACAGGCATGCACTGCTCGTAATGAAAGGAATGTATTACTGTGTTATATATACTTAAAAGCTCTGTTCTATATGAGCCCGAACTTAACGCAAGGTTTAAAAACAAAAACAACTATAGGGTCAAAAAACATTATTACAAAATAATTAAAGGAGAAGCAATATGGCAGAGAAACCACATTTAAACTTAGCTGTTATTGGACATATCGATCATGGGAAATCAACTCTCGTAGGACGATTAATGTTTGAGACAGGTGCAGTACCACCGCACATAATCGAAAAGTATAAAGAAGAAGCAAAAGCGAAAGGCAAAGAATCATTCGTATTCGCATGGGTGATGGACTCTCTCAAGGAAGAAAGGGACAGGGGTATAACAATCGATGTTGCACATCAGAGATTCGATACTGCAAAGTATTATTTTACGATTGTAGACTGCCCGGGCCACAGGGACTTTGTAAAGAACATGATTACAGGTGCATCCCAGGCTGATGCAGCCATACTTGTCTGTGCAGGCAAAGAAGGCGTACAGTCACAGACCAAAGAGCATGTGTTCCTTGCAAGGACTCTTGGTATTAACCAGCTCATAATCGCATTAAATAAAATGGATGAGATCAACTATGACCAGGCAAGGTATGACCAGGTAAAAGCTGATCTTAGCGCACTTCTCAAGATAGTGGGCTACAAACCGGATACTATTTCTTTCATCCCCACATCGGCTTTTAAGGGAGACAACCTCTCCAAGCCGAGTGAGAATACAAAATGGTATACAGGGCCAACACTCTTAGCTGCACTGGATATGCTCAAAGTGCCAGAGAAACCTATTAATTTACCGCTGCGCATCCCTGTTCAGGACTCGTACACCATCTCAGGTATCGGCACAGTGCCAGTAGGGCGTATCGAGACCGGAAAGATGAAGGCAGGCGATAAGATCATATTTATGCCTGCAAAGGCAGTCGGTGAGGTCAAATCCATAGAGATGCATCACCAGGAGGTCAAAGAGGCACTTCCGGGAGATAATATCGGATGGAACGTAAGAGGCGTTGATAAAAAGGATATAAGACGCGGCGATGTCTGCGGTCACACCGATAAACCGCCCACAGTTGCAGAGGAGTTCACAGCGCAGATTGTTGTCCTGCAGCACCCATCAGCAATTGCAGCAGGGTATACACCAGTAATACACTGCCATACAGCTCAGGTTGCAGGCACAGTTACAGCCATACTCAAGAAGCTTGATCCCAAGAGCGGTCAGGTAGTCGCTGAGAACCCGGATTTCATCAAGGCCGGTGACGCTGCTGTTATAACCATAAAACCAACCAAGCCCATGTGCATCGAAAAAGTAAAAGAGATCCCTCAGCTCGGCCGCTTCGCAATAAGAGATATGGGAATGACAATCGCGGCTGGCATGGTCCAGGATATTAAACCTCGCCTGTAATTTTTTATTTTTAAAACGGTGCTTATATGGCTCAGAAAGCGAGGATACGTTTATCAGGTACTAGTCCGTCTACCCTTGATGGGATATGTTCCCAGGTAAAAGAAATAGCACAGAGAACAGGCGTGAATATCTCAGGCCCTGTTCCTCTACCCACCAAGAAACTGGTGGTACCGTGCAGGAAATCACCGGATGGTGAAGGGAGTGCAACATGGGATCACTGGGAGATGAGGGTTCATAAGAGGCTCATCGACCTTGATGCCGATGAGCGGGCGCTGCGCCAGTTAATGCGCATACAGGTGCCCAAGGATATCAGCATAGAGATTGTTTTGACAAGCTAAACTTGTTCTGGATAGGCATGGGTTAGATTATGACCCGGCCTTATCTATGATATAAAGTAGTAGACTATCTGATTCAGGATATCATAACCAAGCCAGGCCAGTAGATAGAATCTCGGTGCCCTTGATAGGAAAACTGCAAGCCAGTATTTTTTAATATCGTAGTTAACATATCCTGCTATAAGTCTGAAGGGCTCAAATGGGAAAGGGGTTAATCCACCAAAGATTATCCAGAAGAATGCACGTTTCTTAAACCTGTCCAGGTAAGGTTCGATCTTTTTATAAAATTTTGTGTTTTTAGTTAAGTTCATCCCGATGTAATAATCTACTGTTGACCCCATAGCATTGCCCACTCCACCAAGGATAGCAATCACAGCCAGATCTGCGATCTGTGATGCTCCAGCGGCAACAACGGCAGTGTCGCTAGGAAGCGGAATAAGCGTGCTGGATACTGTCATGAATATAAAATAATTCAGCAGGATATTCACCTTGGCATAGTAGAGGAAAGTGAAAAGCAAAGAGAGTTCAATAAAAATAACTTTCTTCTGGCTGAAATAAGCAGAAATTCCCCGAACATTTAATTCATTGATGTCTCTGTATATATTGAGGGAATAGATTCTATTTGAGAATGGATACAGTATCGGCACACCGCGGTCAGAGGCCAGTCTTATCACTGTACTTGATGTTAAGATAAGAAATGAGATTTCAAAATAGGGCTGTTCAAAAGAAAAGATTAGCTGCATAATCAGCACCATAGTAGTGATAAGTGCAGCAAAAAAGGGAGTGAAAAAAATATTTTTACTGCTTTTTCCAAGAGAAATACTCAGACTGACAGGTATGGAAAGAAACAGGAGGGATAAAAAGGCAATTTTTAGACCTGGCTCAAAAAATAAGGCAATCAAGAGTGTAATAAAAATATTTCCACCTATCATGCTATTAGACTCCCTCAAGATAATCATTCATAAGTGTGTATATATCAGTAGTTCTAAGGAGTCCTGTTTCAATTTTTTTATTTAAAATTACAGGCACATTCATATGCTCCTTTAGAAGAGATCCATGGGAAGCCCTGTGCTCCGGGATCTCAAAAGTGCGCAGATCATACCCATTACCGGCAGTAACAATGATATCACCGCTTCGTGCACTTCTGAAGATCTGGGATATCTGAACAATGGAATCAGGATAATCACTGGCGAATGTGATCTCATGCCACTGATTTTCCTCAAGCCACTCACCAGAGAATGATCCTAAGCCCAGTGGATCACCTCTGATCATCTCATACTTATATTTATTCCCATTCTGCTGTACTATTGCTTCCTGATTTCCTTTATTGATCCTGATTCCTCCATTCTTAGAGAGGATCAGATCAATTCCTTTTATATTGGACAATTTTTTCTTTATTATTTCTTTATTGTTATCTGTATGTCCTTTTTCGAAATAAATGTGAGCCATAGAATTACCGCTCTCTGCAACAAATAAATCGTGTCCATTTTTGATGTTGAGAGGATAGCTTCTTACTGAGAAACCCATGAGTTTTAGTACTTTTACCAGGCCTATATGAGTGTGTGTATCAGTCAGCCCGTGATCACTTGTTATTATAAACAGGTAATCTTCATACTGGTCTTCTAATAAACGTTGTATTTTCCCAATATTATTATCAAATAACCCATACGCTCTCAATACCTTAGGATGCATACAACCGTTTCTGTGACTCAGCTCATCAATAGAGGCAAAAAGCGTTACTATCAATTGGAATTTCTTTTTTCTTAGAAGATGAATTGTGTAATCCAGTCCTAACCTATCAAAATTGGTCCAGGTATTAAAGATATGGGAAATAAAATGTCCATATGAGAATATTTTTTTTGTAGCGCCTCTACTTATAGGCTCAAAAATACTTGCTGAAATAAATTTTTCATATATGGTCTTTGAGAACCGTCCCATGTCTTCATTTAATCCATCTCCTTTAAGATAGCCGTATGGCGAGGTATATGATTGTGTCCTGGTCTTTCTCGCTCTTTCCATCCATCTTATACCAGGGATATTGCAGTCGCCTGGATATCTACCAAGAAAAAATGGGATATGGGCAGGACCTGTGGCTGTAGGGAACGTGGAGGTTATTGTGCTGTATGTACCGTTCTGTATGATCTTTTCTAGATTAGGCAGTTGTCTTTGTGCTAAAAGTCTATTGATAATATCGCCCCTTGCACCATCCATTAGCAAAAAAACTACAGCCTTTTCAACCATTTTATTTCTCCATCCCTGTACTCTCTTTGTCTGTGATAAACAAATGCATTATACTCTTAGGTGTGTTTTTAAGTTGTATGAAAATTGCGGTTATACAAAAGGGATTAATACAACGTGAACATAAACTACTATTAGGGGGTAATGTACTTGAGAGCACTAATGATAAGTGCGGATAATTTTGAGGATCTGGAGCTCTTCTATCCGTTGTACCGATTAAAAGAAGAGGGGGTCACGGTTAAAGTAGCATCCATGAGAGGAGGAAAAATTACAGGAAAACATGGGTATCCGATCGATGTGGATCTGACCCTGGATGAAGCAAAGCCTGAGGAGTTCGATATGCTTGTTCTTCCAGGCGGAAGAGCGCCAGAGAAAGTAAGACTTGATAAAAATGCGCTTGAGATTGCAAGATTTTTTTTCCGCCAGAATAAACCAGTTGGGGCAATATGCCACGGCGTGCAGACGCTCATTTCGGCAGGAGTGATAGAGGGGCGGAGAGCCACATGCTATATCGGCATCAGGGATGACCTTATATCCGCAGGGGCGCATTACGAGGATAAAGAAGTTGTAGTGGATGGCAACCTCATCACCTCAAGGGGCCCGGATGATCTTCCTGCTTTCGGGAGGGAAATTATCAAGATATTAAAGAAGTAATATTATACAATCACAAATTTTTAACTCTGCATAACTTAATATACTATTAAAAATATCGACGCTCCAGCCAGGCGTCTGTGCGCCAGTGGCGTGGAGGATAATTATGAAAAACGGTGGATTTTTTAAGGAGAAATAATATGGAAAAAACAGATATAGACAGCGAAGATCTGAATCCAGGAAAGATATTTGAGATATGCTTTGCCTTTACGCCCAGCCGTGTGCTCGTAGCCGGGGTTGATCTTGAGGTCTTCACCCATATCGCCAGCGGACACCGCACAGCAGCCGATATAGCGGATGCTGCCTGTGCCAGTCCCCGCAGTATGGAGGTTCTCTTAAACAGCCTTGTTGCTTTGAACTTTCTTACAAAATCCAACGGCACATACGGCCTGACGCCGCTTGCTGAGAAGTTCCTGGTAAAAGGCACCCCGGCATACTACGGGGATTTCGTGCCGCATGTTGACCTGCTCTGGGAGCCGTGGAGGAACCTGACAGAGGTAGTCAGAAGCGGTAAGCCCTTCTCGGCTATTGAGCGGGAGGAGGGCGAAAAGTTCTTCGAGAAGCTTGTTCCGCAACTGTTCCCGATGAGCTACCCTGCTGCAAAGGCTGCAGCCGAGACGCTCGGAGCTGGTGACACATGGAAAAACATCAATATACTCGATGTCGCGGCAGGTTCAGGCGCATGGGGAATTGCTTTTACAGAGCGCGACCCTGGTACAAGGGTCACAGCCCAGGACTGGCCAGGCATACTTAAGATAACAAAAAGGTTCGTGGATAGATTCAACCTAAACGACAGGTTTAGCTACCTTCCTGGAGACCTTCGTGAAGTAGACCTCGGGCAGGATATCTATGATCTAATAATACTTGGGCACATATGCCACTCAGAGGGTGCGGAAAAAAGCCGCATACTACTATCGCGTGCATATGACGCTCTTAAACACGGCGGGAGAGTGCTTATTGCTGATATGATACCTGATGATGAACGCTGCTCTGCTGTATTTCCCCTCCTGTTTGCCGTGAACATGCTCGTTCATACCACAGAGGGGAATACCTTTACAATGACAGAGTACAGAGAATGGCTTCAGGATGCAGGCTTCCATGATATAACCACGATCGATGCGCCCGGCCCATCACCGCTGATAGTGGCAGAGAAATAGACAGGCATTTCAGCTTTTTACTTTTCAGCCCTGCCCTCTTTTATCACATTACAACGGGTGCACCGAAGGTGAAGTCCTAATTCCTCGATCATGAGGGATTCTAAATGTTGAGCTAAAAGCCTACATACATCTTGGACTTTCAAGAAGAGGCAAGCCGTGTTGTTCTAATGTCGAAAAATGGGGTAAGACGTAGTATTATATAACGGGATTGTAAAAAAGTCTGGTGTTTATAGAAAACGAAACAACGAACTTAAAACTAATATCACCTGCTTCGGATTCAGGTAAATATTTAGTGTTCGTCTCATGGCACCCGGATAGGAAAAAAATAATTCATAGAGAGACTGATGGAAGATACTTTGATGAGCTTTATGTTTTTGATATTGACAGTGAAACTACAAAACAGATAGTATCTGCATCAGGCTCAGGAAAAGTTGCGGGCTTTGACATTAGGAGATATGCGACAGGATAGGCGTTATAGCAAGGGGCAGGCTTCTTGCTGTAGGTACGGTGGAGGAACTCAGGGATAAGGTGAGGGAAAAAGAAGGAGTAAGATATGCACTTGAGGTACAGGATTTGCCGGTGCAGAGGGTTATTGAGGGATTGAAGGGACTGAAAGGCATACGCTCGGTAGAGCCAGTGAACGGCCATATCTAACTGCTGACGGATATGGGTGCGCGCATGGAAATTGCGAAGGCAGTGAAGTCCATGGGCGGGACAATATCCATGTTCGAGGAGGAGAGAATGGATCTGCAGCGGGTGTTCCTGAAGCTGATAGAGGAATCTAGCAGGGATGGCTGGAGGACGGGATACGGATAAAGAGAAGATAGTTATTTTGTCAGATTACCTCTAACTCAGTATCCTCTCTACCTCTTCCTGATCCACATCCATTATATACGGGATTCCTGAGACTGAAGCCGCTTCCTTAGTAATGGCAGCTATATCGCCCCTCTCTATATACTTCAAAGCGAACTTCCTGTTCCCGGTCATCAACTGCTGCATACCCTGCCTCAGGCGCTGGAAATAGGTATATACTCCGATAGCTCCTGGAGGGATCTCTGCGAACCTGCTGTTGTATATCTTCTTAAGATGCGGCGCTGTGATAAAGATCTCCTCAACAGTACCTCCGAACCTGCTGATGTATACAGGCACCTTCCCTTCATTTATCCTCCTGCCTATAGTCTTGCCCACCATGGCAGCCGCAAGAGGACCGCGTGCCATTCCAGCTATCTTGAAATACGGAGCGCCCAGTGCCAGTGCCTTATAGACATGATCCTCCATGGTAATTCCGCCTGCCACTGCAACATCAGGTACGAACTCGCCGCGCTCATCCAGTCTCTTAAGATACCTGTAAAGAAGCGAGTAGATCTCAACCTGCGGGATGCCCCATTCGTTCATCATTCTCCAGGGGCTCATTCCCGTGCCTCCGCCTGCACCATCAACGGTCAGCAGGTCAAGTTCTGCCTTGCTTGCATATTTAACAGCTCTTGCAAGGTCTGCTGGTCTGTATGCACCTGTCTTCAGGAACACATGTTTTGCACCCGCGTCCCTCAATTCTTCCACACGATCCATGAACCCTTCTTCTGTGACCATACCCACGCGGCTGTGCCTCTCGAACTCATGAAAACTGCCTGCTCTATATGCTTCTTCAACATCCGGGTCTGCTGGATCAGGCAGGACAACGTATCCGCGGCTTTTAAGCAGCTTTGCCCGCTCAAGGCTGTTAAGCTTGACCTCGCCGCCTATGTTCTTTGCTCCCTGCCCCCATTTAAGCTCAACAGTCTCAACGCCCAGTTTCTCCAGCGCATATTCCTGCACTCCCAGTGCTGTATCCTCCACGTTTGCCTGCACTATGATGTCGCCGTATCCATCGATCTGCCAGTCGCGGTACATCCTCACCCTGCTGGCAAGATCGGGCGAATCAATTATCCTGCCGTCCTCGATTGTGGATAGAGGGTCCATACCGCATACATTCTCGCCTATTGTAAGAGGGACGCCAGCCATTGAGGCGCCTATTGCAAGCCCGTCCCAGTTGCTTTTGGCAACAGCGGTGCTCCCGAGCCCGGGGATAATGAAAGGAAGCTTAAGTTTGATATCCTTCTCCTTGCCTATCCTTACCTCAAGGTCTGCATTCGGGAATATAGCCATGTTGCTATCTGCTTCAATTCCCTGCGCTCCCACAGCAGTACCCAGGATATTGAAATGGCTCAGGTCAAGGGGATAGTTTTTCTCAGAAGCCGAGGTGGTAATTCCAAAAGGCTGGGGATAGATAACCTCTGTGCCCCGATAAGCAGACTTCCCTATCTCGCACATACCGATACATCCGTCCACACATGTGACGCACATACCGCTTAACGGGCTTATGGAGCCCTCTGTCCGGTTCTTTGTCAGCGTTGCCGCCGTTGCATTTACTCTTGTTAATGACATTTTTGATCCTCCAAACATTTTAATTTTACTTATAACCTATCCGAAATAATTGCTATTTCACATCCTCTGGTGTTCTTACGCAGGACAGGCACGGTACCATAAAACACATGGCATCATCGTACCTGCTGGCGCAGACGGGTTCGGTATTGATACATCCGCTGCACAGCACGGTTTCTGCCCCCGTGCCCTGGCATCGCAGCTCACAGGCAGGACAGATATACATACATGCACCGCACTTGCGGCACTCCTCTGAGGTCATGTCAAAGGGCGTGGTAATGTACCTGTCCCTGCCCCTTCCGGCGAAACCGATGGCTTTTGCTGCCATCTGCTCCTCGCACATACGCACGCATAGCCCGCACAGGATACAGTCATCATTGAGCGGTCTGAACCTGATCTCCTTAAGCTCAAGCTCAGAAGCCATATCCTGCAGTTTCTTTGAACCAGGACACCGTGCAATGAGCAGTTCCAGTATCATTTTCCTTGTCTTTAATACGCGGTTGCTGTGGGTACGAACCTCCAGCCCTTCCCTGACAGGATGCACGCATGATGCCACAAGCTTCGCTCTCTTACCGCTACCCACCTCTACCACGCACAGCCTGCATGCGCCGTAGGGCGTAAGCCCCTCATCAAAGCACAGGGTCGGGATATCAAGACCATAGAATCTTATCGCTTCCAGGAGGCTCAATCCGGGGTCGGCCTGTACCTGGGCTCCGTTTAACATGAATGTGACCATTTCTCCTCCCGTTTTGTTTTTTTCTGACATTATAATCACTCCTTTTTAACGGCATCAAATCTGCATGAATCATAGCAGATTCCGCATCTCGTGCATCTCTCAGTACTCAGCACATGGATCTGTTTTCTCTCTCCTGTGATGGCGCCTGATGGGCAGTTCTTCATGCAGACACCGCAGCCTGTACACTTCTCAGGGTCGATTCTGAACGCTATAAGCTCCCTGCATACGCCTGCCGGGCATTTTCCATCCCTTATGTGCGCTACATACTCATCCCTGAAATAGTTCAGCGTCGATATTACAGGGTTTGCCGCGGTCGTACCCAGACCGCACAGGGATGCATCCTTTAGCATCTCAGAGAGGTCCTCGATGAGAGGCAGGTCTTCCATCCTTCCCCTGCCCTGAGTGATATCAGTAAGGATCTCACCCAATCGGAACAGTCCTTCACGGCATGGCACGCACTTGCCGCATGATTCTTCCTGCAGGAAACTGGTGAAGTACCTTGCAATATCGACCATACAGGTTCCCTCATCCATCACGATCATCCCGCCTGATCCCATCATAGAACCTACTTCCGCCAATCGTTCATAGTCCACAGGAAGATCTATAAGGGCTTCAGGTATGCAGCCTCCGCTGGGACCCCCGGTCTGTACTGCCTTGAATCTCCTGTCGCCGGGGATACCGCCCCCTATATCAAAGATGATCTCGCGCAGGGTAATGCCCATTGGTACTTCCACAAGACCGGTATTATTGATCTTTCCAACAAGGCTGAACACCTTGGTACCTTTGCTTGATTCTGTGCCTATGCGTGAATACCACTGTGAACCTCTGTTTATTATGAGGGGCACATTCGCCCATGTCTCCACGTTGTTCAGGTTGGAGGGCATGTCCCACAGTCCTTTCTCAGAGGTGTGGATGTATTTTGCCCTGGGCTCTCCAGGCTTTCCTTCAAGCGATGCCATGAGCGCTGTGGATTCACCGCAAACGAATGCCCCTCCGCCCCTGTTAATCCTGATATCGAAACTGAAGCCTGAGCCAAGGATGTCTTCGCCAAGCAGACCCAGTTCACGTGCCTGCTGGATGGCAGTGGCTGTATTTACAACCGCAAGGGGATATTCGTTCCTTACATAAACATAACCTTCATGCGAGCCTATGGCATAAGCGCCGATAATCATACCTTCAAGAACGCTGTGCGGGTTGCCTTCAAGTATACTCCTGTCCATGTAGGCCCCTGGATCGCCTTCATCAGCGTTGCATATGACATATTTTATATCTCCAGGCGCATTACGGGTGGACTCCCATTTGACTCCGGTCGGGAAACCGCCGCCGCCCCGGCCGCGAAGCCCTGATCTTTTGATCTCCTCGATTACGGCCTCTGGCGCCATCCCGTAGAGGGCCTTTGCCAGCGCACTGTACCCTCCTGTTGCCAGATAGTCACTGATACTGGCAGGATCTATAGCCGTATTGTTCCCGATTGTCAGGCGCATCTGTTTCTGGTAAAAGGGTATATCGGTCTCATGCATCTTTTTTTCGCCAGTTACCGGATCCCTGTACAGCAGCCTCTCCACAGGTTTGCCCTTTTCTACGGTCTCAGTTATGATCTCATCCACATCTTCTGGAGTTACCCTCTGGTAGAAGATGCCCTGTGGATACACTATCACTATCGGACCGCATTCGCAGAACCCATGACATCCTGTTACACTCAGGTCAACCCTGCCCTCTAATTCCCTGGATCTCAGACCCTCCCTGAGCATACCTGCCACGCCTTTGCACCCGGTTGCATTGCAGCCTGTGCCTCCACATACGGTTATTCGGGGTCTATCTGGATCCCTGCTGGCCTGTATCTCACGCCGCAGCTCATCAAGTTCCTTTACAGATGATATCCTCAACTGATTCACCTTCACACCTTTTTTAAAATACCCGAGACCTTGGTGGGAGTCATATGGCTGAGATATTCCTCGTTCCTGATAACAACAGGACCCAGAGCACATGCTCCCACGCAGTTAACAGTCTCAAGTGTATATTCCCCATCTGGTGTTGTACCACCAGCTTTGATCTCAAGTTTGCGCTCCACCTCTTCAAGCACGTTCTGTGAACCCCTTACATGGCAGGCTGTGCCCATGCATACGTGTATCAGTTGTCTGCCCCTGGGTTCCAGGGTGAAGGCCCGAAAAAAGGTAGCCACGCCGAAGACCTGTACCCCGGGGATGTTCAACCGCCGGGCTACATGCTCCAGTGCCTCCCTGGGGAGATATCTGTACTCTGCCTGGATATCCTGTAATATAGAGATAAGCGAACCCTGTTCAGCATTATATTTATCGATTATTGGATCCACTCTGGATTCCTCGAAGTTCGTCTGATTCTTTTTTCTCATGTTTTTCTCCTGATGCGGGGCGTTTATTTTGCGGTCTTCCGCCGTTGATCAGCCAGATTATGTTCACCCACTCACCTACTATATACTATATAAAGACGGAACTTTTGAATCAATTAATCATGATATTTATGCAAAGGAAACTACCTTCCGCTTCCTAAGCGCAATATTTATATAAAGGAAACTACCTTCCGTTTCCGGGCGTGAGACCACGCTAAACCAACTTGTTTACAATGTAGAAGAAGAGCAACAACAGAAACTTCTTTAAAAATACTCACCTGGAGGAAAAATGAATCTAAGACAACCAAATGCGAATGAAGCGACGCAGACCTTTAATCGCTCAAAGAGTGTATCTCCGATGTCAGGATTATGCACTCGGTGTGTAGACGGATGCCGTGGAAACTGTGAGATCTTCAAGTCCTCATTCAGGGGACGTGAAGTGATCTATCCCGGGCCTTTTGGAACCATAACCGCTGGCGCAGATAAGAACTATCCTGTAGATTACTCACATCTGAACATACAGGGCTATGCAGTCGGCGCCTGGGGACTTCCTGAAGGGGAAGATCCAAACCCTGATACGGCTATCTTCCCGAGGGTTGATACACAGACCGAGTACGGCTGGGAGAAGAAAATCCGCATGAAAGTGCCTATCTTCACGGGTGCGCTCGGTTCAACGGAGATCGCAAGGAAAAACTGGGAGCACTTCGCAGCAGGAGCTGCAATCTCAGGGATCACGCTTGTATGTGGAGAGAACGTATGCGGTATAGATCCAGGACTTGTACTTGACAGCAATGGGAAGATCAAGATGTCCCCTGAGATGGACCGCAGGATAGAGACGTACAAGAAGTACCACCAGGGCTATGGTGAGATACTGGTCCAGATGAATGTGGAGGACACAAGACTCGGCGTGGCTGAGTATGTATCATCAAAGCACAATCTCGATACAATCGAGCTTAAATGGGGACAGGGCGCAAAATGCATCGGCGGCGAAATAAAGGTCAACAGCATAGAACGTGCAATTGAACTCAAAAGACGCGGGTACATCGTCACACCAGATCCTGAGAACCCGGCAATAAAGGCTGCATACAGAGACGGGGCGATAAAGGAGTTTGAGCGGCACTCAAGACTTGGCTTTGTCACAAAAGAAGGATTCTTAGAAGAAGTTGATCGGCTGCACGATCTTGGATTCAAGCGCGTTACCCTGAAGACAGGAGCTTATTCTATGGTTGAGGCTGCAATGGCATTGAAATACTGCTCTGAGGCGAAAATAGATTTGCTCACATTCGACGGTGCACCTGGCGGAACAGGCATGAGTCCCTGGCCCATGATGGAGGAATGGGGTATCCCGACGTTCTATTTGCAATCACTGGTCTATGAGTTTGCTGAGAAATTGAGCAGAAAGGGCATGAGAGTACCTGATCTTGCCATGGCAGGCGGCTTCTCAAGTGAAGACGGCGTGTATAAGGCACTGGCTATGGGCGCGCCATATGTTAAGGCAGTATGCATGGGAAGGGCATTGATGATACCCGGATTCGTTGGCAAGAATATTGGTAGATGGATACAGGAGAACGATCTGCCAAAGACGGTCTCAGAGTATGGAAGAAGGCCAGAGGAGATCTTCGTGTGCTATGAGGAACTTGCCCAGCGCTTCGGTGATGAGATGAAGAACATACCGCTCGGGGCACTTGGCATATACACGTATGCCCAGAAGTTCAGGACAGGGCTGCAGCAACTGATGGCTGGTTCACGCAGGTTCAGGATCTCAGCGATCGGGCGCCAGGATATCATGGCACTGACAGAAGAGGCCTCAAAGATCTCTGGCATACCCTATGTGATGAATGCATACAGGGAAACAGCAGAAGCGATACTGGATGAGTGAATAAAATCATCCTCTGCTAAATCATTCTCTGCTGAGGCAGAGAATGATTTTTATAATTTAAATTATATTTCTTGCGCCAGTAAAACGAGAAGCAAAAATATCTACTCTTTCACACCCTTTTCCATCATTTCGCGTTTTTTCCTCAATGCCATCATGCTGAGCTTATAATAGCTATAAATTATAAGAGCGGCGATAAGAAGGAATACCAGGAAATAGAGCAATGCCGCTGGAGCACCCTTATGGTAATACTTTACTGAAATCTTTTCGTGTTCGGGATACGGGTTTTCCCAGATAAGCACTTCCCTGCCCCAGTCATCAGTGATGATATTATCAGGTTCGGGCTGCGTGATACCCAGGAACCTGGTACCTGTTGTGTGATCTACTGGTAAAACTACCCTGACACTCCCGTTCTTTGTCAGCTCACGGCTAAAGTCCTGACCATCTGATTGGGTGAATGCTATAAACCCGGAAAAAGGTGAGCCAAAATCAAAGCGTGCATAGCTTCTTCCAAAGCTTGTTTCTTTTGAAACATTGAACGTAATATCATTTCCTGAACTATCTACTACAACTGGATTCTTGAAATTCATCTCCCCGCTATCGCCGATAGGGATTTTTACTTCAGTTGCATTGTTAACACTATCTACAACCTGTATGGCTGAGCCGTTGAGATAAAAGATAGTGGTATTATCAAGACCGGGAAGTTCGTACTCCTCCGGGTTCCCTGGTTTGATCTCAGAAGAAACACATCCTGCCGCAAGAACTGAGAGCAGGATAACCAGAATAAGAATCCGATCTGATCTCATTGCTGCACCAGCATAGTATCCGGTTCGATCCGCAGGAAATATTCCTCAACTGCAGGGATCCTCCCGAGCGCTGCTGTAACTGCGGCAAGTACAGAAGAGCCGAGATAGACTTTCGTATTTTTTCCCAGACGGTTATCAAAGTTGCGTGTGGATGTTGAGAACACGACTGCATTATCAGCCACCCTTGCCTGATTTCCCATGCAGAGGCTGCACCCCGGGATCTCGATTCTGGCTCCAAGAGCCCTGAATATAGAGTAATCCCCGCTCTCACCAAGCCGCCTTTGAGCAAGTCTGGTTGGCGGAGCTATCCACAGTTTTGATATGATCTTCCCTTCTTTACCGAGTATCCTGGCAGCCGATTGGAAATGATCAATCTCTGTCATGCATGAACCTATGAAGACCTCATTTATTTTCTCCCCTTCTACTTCTGATAGCGGTCTTATATAATCAGGGTCATTCGGACACGCAAGCAGAGGTTGTGTTATCTCTGATAGATCGATCTCTATGATATCTGCATATTCCGCATCCTCATCTGCTCCGAGCAGACCTGGATTTGAAAGCCATTCTTCCATTGCCCTGATCCTGTTCTTAAGTGCTCTTGATGCGTACCCCTCATCTACCAGTGAGCTTAGAATGGATATACTGTCTCTGAGATACTGTGCAACCCGCTCCTCTGACAGGGCTATGACCGCAGCCTCGGCTGAACGCTCGGCTGAGGCATTAGTAAGCTCAAAAGCCTGCTCTACCGTAAGATCAAGACCCTCAATCTCCAGGATTTTTCCGTTGAAGATATTCTTCTTGTTCTTCTTATCAAGTGTAAGTTTTCCAGATTTTAGTGCAAAATAAGGGATGGCGTTGATAACATCGCGTAAAAAGATACCTTTTTTGAGTTCTCCCCTGAATCTAACAAGTACGCTCTCTGGCATATCAAGCGGCATTATGCCAAGGGATGCAGCAAATGCCACAAGCCCGCTTCCTGCAGGGAAAGAGATCCCGATAGGGAAACGTGTATGACTGTCGCCCCCTGTCCCGACGGTATCGGGCAGGATCATGCGGTTTAACCATGAATGGATTATACCGTCTCCAGGCTTGAGTACCACACCGCCCCTGTCCTTGAAAAACTGTGCGAGTTCTTTGTGCATCTTTCGATCATCAGGTGTGGGATAGGCTGCCGTATGGCAGAAGGACTGCATGACCAGAGGTGCCTGGAATTCAAGGCAGACAAGTTCTTTAATCTCATCCGCGGTCATCGGGCCTGTTGTATCCTGGGACCCTGCTGTGGTGATTCTGGGAGTACATGACTGCCCCGGCCTCACCCCGGGAAGACCGCACGCTCCTCCGACAATCTTCTGTGCAAGGGTGTATCCTCTGCTTGAGGTAGCAGGTTCTCTGTGTTTCAGGAACACCTCGTTATTTATGGTCAGACCCAGCGCATCCTG
Organism: Candidatus Methanoperedens nitratireducens; assembly: GCA_020724545.1. Taxonomy (GTDB): domain Archaea; phylum Halobacteriota; class Methanosarcinia; order Methanosarcinales; family Methanoperedenaceae; genus Methanoperedens; species Methanoperedens nitroreducens_B. The sequence goes on along the minus strand of DYGR01000008.1, from coordinate 37,386 downwards.
TGCTCTCCCTGTAAGCTCTCTTCCGATTATGAGAAGAAGCCTGCCCCCTGCCCTGTACTCATCAGGAAGCGTCTCAGGTTCGAGGCTAAATGCTGTTACTTCATGCCCGTTCTCATCAAGTATCTTTCCATGAGCGAAATCTATCGTGATTACCATACTGCTTTTTATGCCTGATATATCGCACCTGATGGGTATGGCGCCGCTGTCGCGTGCTGTATTAAAGAAAATAGGTGCGATCTGGCTTCCCAGAATAACACCACCTCTGCGTTTATTCGGGACTCCCGTGATATCTTCACCTATCCACCACATGAGAGAATTCATGGCCGATTTCCTGCTGCTCCCTGTCCCGACTACGTCCGCAGCAAAAGCAACCGGATATCCTCTCTTTTTAAGTTCCCCGATCTCAAGAAGCGCTCCTGGATAGCGTGATTCAAGCATAGAAAGTGCATGAAGTGGAATATCAGCCCGGGTTCCTGCGCGGGATGCGGGAGAGAGGTCATCTGTATTTACCTCACCCGGGACCTTAAAGACCGCCACTTTTAAGGAATCTGGAAATCCGGGACTTCCTGTGAACCACTCTGCCTGTGCCCAGCTCTTAAGAACCCTCTTAGCCCGCGGATTTATCACAGCAAGTTCCTTTATCCTGTCAAAGAAGCCGAATATGAGGATTGTACTGGAAAGCGCACAAGCGGCAGCGTCCCCGAGCTCATCATCTTCAAGCAACTCTATTAGAGTCTCGATATTGTACCCCCCTCTCATCTTCCCCAGCATCCTGACAGCATCAGAGGGAGAGAGTATCTCTGATGATCTCTCGCGAAGTGCGATGCTTCTTAGAAGCTTTGACTTCTCAAGCGCAGCAGGGTCCACACCCGATGGAATGTGTTCTTTTAGCAGTTTCAGGATGAATCCTTCTCTGCCTGCTGGCGGATTGAGTACAAGTTCAGATAGCGCTTTTACCTGCTCTGCATTCAGGGGAAGGGGAGGGATTCCATGTTTCTGCCTTTCTGTTATGTGTTCATGATAAGATTCAAGCATTAATGTGATCACGCTTTCATAAAAGGAGATAATATTCTATTAATTTAACTATTGGATTACATCCAGTACGGGATTTGTCTGTTTAAGAAGCGGAATTACCAACAAAGACCCTACTGTTTCTCAGATAACTCTTTTATCTGGATAGTCAGATCTTTTATTGGAGAGCGGTATCGTAGAATTCCCTGTATTTCTCAGGATCAGGCGTACCCTGAAGCAATTCCCGCGTCTTGCGGGAATTCTCCTCCAGCATGGCAGCCCATGGTTGGAAGAGCTTTCTTGATTCCTCTGCAGTGGTTCCTGATCTTCGGGTCTCGGTCGTTCTATCCTCAATCTCTCTACCCACCATGAGGACGGTGTTGCTAAAGTACCACGTCCAGCAGTTTGTTCTTCTCTCATCACTTTTTGCGATTCCATCTCTTCTCCGGTTTGTTTAAATATTCATTAGGTAGAAAAAAATATATAGATAGTACTCTTTCAAGCTAATATAATAGTATTCTTAAATAAATTGCGATAATCCAACCTCGATTACAATGGAGAATTAGTTTGATAACTGAAGCTGATACTTGCAGAAAATATGTCTTGCCGAAGCTTTACTCAGCGGGCTGGAGCGATGATCAGATCAGCGAGCAGAAAATCTTCACAGATGGAAGGATCATCCTTGCAGGAGATAAGGGCATAAGAAAGAAACAGAAAAGGGCTGATTACTTATTAAAGTATAGAAGAGACTTTTCCATCGCAGTTGTTGAGGCAAAATCTGCTTATAAGAATGCTGCCGATGGATTACAACAGGCAAAGGAGTATGCTGAAATTCTTGGTCTCAAGTTTGCATATTCCACAAATGGTAAAGGAATCGTTGAACACGATTTTATCACTGGCAAGGATACGGATCTGGAGAGCTTCCCTGCGCCAGAGGAGCTCTGGATGAGGCTTAGCCAATCAGAAGACATTACACCAAAAATCGCGCAAACACTTCTTGCGCCATGCAGTACCTTGCCTGGTAAGACTCCACGATATTACCAGGAAATTGCGATCAACCGCACGATCAAGGCTGTTCTGCAGGGCAAAAAGAGGATCTTGCTGACGTTAGCTACTGGGACAGGCAAGACATATATTGCGTTCCAGATCATCTGGAAACTATGGGATACACGCTGGAACAGGACATGTGAGCACAGGCGCCCGAAGGTGCTTTATCTCGCTGATAGGAACATCCTTGTTGATGATCCGAAAGATAAGACATTCGCATCTATGGGAGATGCCAGAATTAAGATAGAGGGTGAAGCAATCAAGAGCAGGGAGATATATTTTTCAACCTACCAGGCAATTGCAAAAGATGAGCGCAGGCCCGGTCTTTATAAACAATATACCAGAGATTTCTTTGACCTTATCGTTGTCGATGAGTGCCACAGGGGAAGTGCTAAAGATGAAAGCAACTGGCGTGAAATACTGGAATACTTTGAACCTGCATATCAGATCGGCATGACTGCAACCCCTCTTAGAAAGGATAACAGGGATACATATCGGTATTTCGGAAACCCGATTTATACTTACAGCCTGAAACAGGGTATCGAGGATGGTTTCCTGGCGCCGTACCGGGTTCACAGAATCGTTCCAAGTATCGATGCCACTGGCTGGCGGCCGATAAAAGACATGCAAGAATATCGTTCTTTTCAAGGTCATTAACTCAATGGTGGATTTTAAGCAGATCATAGGCAGGGGAACCCGCGTTAGAGAGGACTATGGTAAGCTCTTTTTCACTATTCTTGACTATACAGGAAGCGCAACTCGCCTGTTCGCTGACCCTGAATTTGATGGTGAGCCGGCGCTCATTATAGAGGAAAAAATCGATAATGAGGGAAATTCAATCAAGGAGAAGTTCAAAAACGAGACAAAAGAATTCATAGATGAAGTTGAGGCTCCTTTACGCCAGACCCCTAAAACGCCGGATTATTTTGAGGGTGCCCCAAAAAAGTACTATGTAAATGGTGGTTCTGTTGAAATAATAGCGGATGTAGTCTATGAACTTGATTCTGATGGCAGGAGGCTCTCGGTCATCAAATATACAGATTACACGGCAAAACAGTTAAAGAGCATGTACACAGGAGCGGCAGAACTCCGTTCAAAATGGAGTGACGCAGAACAGCGCAGGCAGATTATATCCTTGCTGGAGGAGAGAGGCGTAACTATCGAGCAACTTGCGAATGCTACTAAAAAGTACGATGCAGATCCATTCGACCTTTTATGCCACATTGCTTATAACGCCCCGCTTCGGACAAGAAGGGAGCGGGTCTGTTTGCTTATTTGAGAGGCCTGCATGGTGCAAATGGCGGTGATAGGCGGGACGTGATCGCAACGGTATTCAGGGGCACGATCAACCGCATGGTCAATGGATATCTGCTGCGCGATGTTATCAATAAGGTGAACAGCATCCATTTCACCGCTTCAGAGGAGATCCATACACTTTCGCACCTGTATGAAAGCATGCTGAAAGAAATGAGGGATACGGCAGGCGACTCAGGTGAGTTCTATACGCCTCGTCCTGTTATTCGCTTCATGGTCGAGGTAACTGATCCAAAGCTTGGTGAGGTAGTGCTTGACCCGGCTTGCGGTACTGGCGGGTTTCTTGTAGAGTCTTTTGAGCATCTGCGGAAGCAGTGCAAAAAGGCATCGGATTTTGAAGTCTTACAGAAAGGATCGATCACTGGAGGAGATGCGAAGCCGCTGCCTTATTTACTTTGCCAGATGAACCTTTTGCTTCATGGTCTTGAGTCCCCTCAGATAGATTCAGGCAATTCTCTTCGTTCTCCTCTGAGAGAGATAGGAGATAAGGACAGGGTGGATATCATACTTACGAACCCGCCGTTTGGAGGAGAGGAAGAGCGGGGGATACTCTCGAATTTCCCGGAGGATAAACAGACTGCTGAAACCGCGCTTCTCTTTCTTCAACTGATAATGAGGAAGTTGAGAAGAGGCGCTGGTGGGAAGAGAGGCGGCAGATGTGGCATAGTTGTCCCGAACGGTACTTTATTTGGCGATGGTGTATGCGCGCGCATCAAGAAAGAACTGCTGGAAGAGTTCAATCTGCATACTATAGTGCGGCTGCCCAATGGTGTTTTTGCACCCTATACAGGGATTCCCACAAACCTGCTGTTCTTTGAGCGCGACGGTCCGACAAAGGAGATATGGTATTATGAGGTTCCTCTGCCAGAGGGCAGGAAGCAATACACCAAAACCCAGCCGATGCCATTTGAAGAGTTTGAGCCTGTTATCGCCTGGTGGAAGGACAGAAAGGAGAATGGACATGCGTGGAAAGTATCTGTGGCTAAGGTGGTTGAGAGCGGCTATAACCTTGATATCAAGAACCCCAACGGCAAGGGGGATCTGGAACATCTGCCGCCTGAACAGTTGACCGAGAGCATTCTGATGAAGGAGCAGAGAATTGCAGAGATCATGACAGAGATAAAACAGGTACTGGCAGACGGGATAAAACCATGAGTCTACGCTTAGAATTAAAAACTGCAACCACTGGTGGCAGAAATTGTGGAGAGGATATAATTGTTGCCGCATAGAGTGAACACACAGGATAATTTCAACATTGCTGGAGGGTGAGTTTTTGAAATTCTCTCACCAATGGTGCGAGAAATTACAATGTTGAAAAAAACATTTATGAGAGGATGATAAATGGCTAAAAGTTCCAGGAAAATAGTAATAATGAAAGAAGACAGTTCCATAATTGGTTACGATACTATCCTGTCTGATGTCATTGGCTTGCTTGAATCGGCGCGCAAAACCTCTGCGCGGGCAATCAATGCGATTATAACATCAGCTTACTGGGAGATAGGACGGCGAATTGTTGAGTTTGAACAGGAAGGAGAGAAACGTGCTGAATATGGAATAGAGTTGCTGAAACGGCTGAGTGCTGATCTGACGGCCAGGTTTGGGCGGGGATACTCTGAGCGTAATCTTGAACAGATGCGGCTTTTTTACCTTGAATGGCCAATTTCGCAGACACTGTCTGCGAAATCCGACCAAATTGCATCTGCTATGAGGTTCCCTCTTCCCTGGTCACATTATGTTAAACTTCTTAGGGTTAAAGAACCGGAAGCCCGCAGATTTTACGAAGCAGAAGCTCTGCACGGCGGGTGGTCGGTGCGCCAACTGGAGCGCCAGATTTCAACTAAGTTTTACGAGCGCGCTCTCCTATCTAAAAACAAAGCTGCCATGCTGAAAAAAGGAGCTGAGCCATTCCCAGAAGATTCTGTTATGCCTGAGGAGGAAATTAAAGACCCATTTGTGCTGGAATTTCTAGGGCTTAAAGATGAGTACTCAGAGAACGACCTTGAAGAGGCATTAATCCACAAGTTGGAGAGTTTCCTGCTGGAACTTGGAGGAGATTTTGCCTTCATAGGACGACAGCGCCGTCTTCGCATAGGTGACGAATGGTATCGTGTCGACCTCCTTTTTTTCCATCGTCGCCTGCGCTGTCTTGTAGTTATCGACCTGAAGCTCGGTAAATTCACTCATGCTGATGCTGGTCAAATGCATCTCTACCTCAACTATGCCAGAGAGCACTGGACTCATGCAGATGAAAATCCGCCTGTTGGTTTGATACTCTGCGCTCAGAAGGATGAGGCGGTTGCCCGATATGCTCTTGAAGGGCTGACCAATAAAGTACTGGCAGCGGAATACCGCATGGTGCTGCCTGATGAGAAGATACTGGCGGCAGAGCTTGAGCGCACGCGCAGGATGCTGGAGGAGCGCAGGCTGGGGGCGAGGAGATGAGTAAAGAACCGCAGATAAACGCAGATGAACGCAGATATAATCCCGTCATGGGATTTAGAAGATACTTTGTTAAGAGACTACTTCCCGTAACGAATTTCGGCGCATCACACCGCAAAGTTGGCTATGGATTGTTGTCCATAGATGGTGATGAAAAATCTTTCATACCAGAGCGCAAAGAAAACCGGCATGAGTCTTTGTGCTCTCTGCGCCGTGATATGAAAAAGCACAGCCTCAGTGAACTCAGAACACGGATGACACGGATTAGACGGATTTACACAGATAACTTTAATTTTAATCCGTGCGCATCCGTGTCATCCGCGCAATCCGTGTTCTATTACAATAACAGCATCAATCGAGTATCTGCGTTTATCTGCGTTCATCTGCGGTTAATAAATCGTATAGAGTTGTCGAAGTCAGGGCGGTGCAGACTATGAGCTTTCCGATGGTGGCGCTGGGGAAGATATTAACGCCCGTCAGTAGACCTGAATCTGTAGACCCAGAAAAAAAGCACCGCATCCTCGGAGCACACTGGTATTCCAAAGGACTGTATATAAAGGATATTAAATTAGGTTCGGAGATTCAAGCAAATAAGGTCTATCGTGTCGAGAAGGGAGACTTTGTATATAATCGGCTTTTTGCTTGGAAAGGTTCTTTTGCTGTTGCAACCAATGAAAATCATGGCTGCTATGTATCAAACGAGTTTCCCTGCTTCAAGATAAACTCTGATCTCATTGATGGTCATTATTTATGGCTTTATTTCAGTCGTGCGCCCATCTGGGAAGAAGCGCTTGGTTTGAGTACAGGTGGAACGCCAACAAGCCGAAATCGATTGAAGGAAGAGAAATTTCTCGCTATGCAAATCCCCCTCCCTCCTCTCTCAGAGCAGCGCCGCATCGTGGCGCGCATCCAGGAGCTGGCGGCGAAGATAGAGGAGGCGCGGGGGCTGAGGAGGAAGGCGGGGGAAAAGGGAGAGGCGCTAATTAAGGCAGCATATAAAAAAATCTTTGAAAATCTCAAATCATGCCAGCAGCTTCCACTTAATAAAATCACAACTGAGGGTGGCCAACAAATTCAGGCAAGTCAGAAAGAATATTTTGACTACCCTTATTTATCTTTGGAAAATATAGAGGCACATAGCGGAAGGATATTAGAATATCGTACTTGTCAAGAGGCTGAGATTCGAGGTTCGGCAGTCCTATTTAGAACAAATGATGTTTTGTATTCAAAGCTTCGTCCTTATTTAAATAAAGTAGTAACGCCATCATTTGAAGGATGTGCAACAACTGAGCTTGTAATCCTCAGACCAGATGCTACTATCGTTGATCGTAACTATCTTGCAGCTTTTCTGAGGAATCCACAGGTTGTCAAGGAGACTGTTGCAAATTCAGCAGGAACAAAAATGCCGCGGACGAATATGAAATGGTTTCGGCAGCTATTAGTTCCTCTCCCGCCACTCTCCGAACAGCGCCGCATCGTCGCCTACCTCGACGCTCTGCAGGCAAAGGTGAACACACTCAGGCGCCTCCAGGCAGAGACCTCGGCTGAATTAGACGCGCTGCTGCCGGCTGTGCTGGATAGGGCGTTTAAGGGGGAGTTGTAATGAGCATAAGATTCAGGAGAATTTGCTAAACCAGATAATATATCATGGCCGTATGATCTGATTCATGCCCGAAGCATAATTATTTTTAAATTTTATACTGTTCCGGTAAGGTCAAGCATTCTCAAAAAATAATGATGTATTCGTAGATCATCCGTCAGCTCAGGGTGAAATGCCAGAGCAAGTATATTCTTTTGCCTGGCTGCCACTATGAAGCCCTCGTGTCTTGAGAGTACCTCAACATTCTCTTTGCACCTGGTGATACACGGCGCCCTGATAAACACGGCATTAAACGGAGAATCAAGACCCCTGAAATCCACCGGGCACTCGAATGATTCCCTCTGGCGCCCGAAGGCGTTCCTGTTAACATGGATATCCATCAGTCCAAGGAGCGGCTGTCCTGTCATATCTACCTGCCTGTCACCCTTTTTTGCAAGCAGTACAAGTCCTGCGCATGTTCCCATTATCGGGATACCGGCATGTGCTGCTTCTTTTATCTCAGAAGAGATCCCTTCCCGCTCCATAAGTCTTCCCAGCGTTGTGCTCTCCCCGCCAGGAAGGATTAATGCATCGCAGGTCGGGACGATTCCTCTGTGTTTTATCTTCACAATCTCTGCCCTGCGGTTTGCCTGCCTTAGTGCCTGCAGCATGGCATTAGCATGCTCCTCGATATTTCCCTGGATTGCTATAATTCCGATACGTTTATCTGTCATTTCCGATCACTGCAAGAATCCACAAAAGATCTTGCAAAACCTGTATATGATGCAGCATGCAGGTGCGCATATGCTGCCATTGTATTCCCGACAAGTATGCCGTCATATTCTCCCTTGATCCCTGTTCCCCGATCAAGCCTGATAGCGAATGTGGTATCATCAGGCAGATCTAAGACCTCTGAGTGGTGGAATTCATGTCCTATAAACGAATTCCCGCTTTTGCCTATCACATTATCATTTATAAAGCGTCCGATGTTGTAACTCACGACCCGCTTATGCCCCATCAATGTCCTGCCAGGTACAGCCCCGACCATATTGAAAGTTCCGCCCTGCATCTGTGCCATATGATAATTTCCGCTCCCTGATACATCCATCTCGATCTTACGGGTTAGATACATAAGCCCGCCGCATTCCGCATAAACAGGTAATCCTTCGGACGAGACCTGTTTGATTGACTCGCGCATGGAGCTATTATCCTCAAGCTCCTGGGCGAACAGTTCAGGGTATCCCCCCCCTATGTACAATCCATCAACCCGTGGAAGGCTTCTATCATTCACAGGGCTGAAGTAAACAAGCTCTGCCCCTGCAAGCTCAAGCAGCTCAAGGTTGTCCCTGTAGTAGAAATTAAATGCCTCATCGTATGCTACCCCTATCCTTGGCGCACTCTCAGAGACCTGAGCTTTAAAGATGCTCTTCTCCGGCCGGGGTAGAGGTTCTGCGGATTTAGCGAATGATAAGAACCTGTCGATATCCACGTTCTCCTTTATTATATTCTTAATCTTCCCGAGGTTCTCATCAAAATCACTGAGCCTGCGCCTTCCCTCAAGTGCAGGGATAAGCCCCAGGTGCCGCATTGAGATCTTCATTGAACTGTTGCGCGGAACTTCCCCGATAACCCGGGTATCAGTGTATGTCTCAATTGCAGTCCTTGCCTTCTCACTGTGGCGCTGACTTCCGATATTATTCAGGATTACACCTGCAATATTCACCTCAGGGTCAAATGATCGGTATCCTGAAACAACAGCAGCAGCGCTGCGTGTGATGCTCCTTGCATTGATGACAAGTATGACAGGACATCTCAGGAGTTTGGCTATCTGGGCCGTGCTTCCGATATCGCTTGTAGCCTCAAGCCCTTCAAAAAGCCCGCGCACGCCCTCTATGACAGCGATATCCGCATCTTCTGCTGCGTATGAGAATACCTCACTGACCGTGCGCTCTGGCATCAGATAACCATCAAGGTTGCGGGAATACCTGCCTGTTACTTCTGTATGGTAGCTCGGGTCAATGAAATCAAGCCCGACCTTGAAGGGCTGCACCGTATATCCCATGTCCCTGAGCACGGACATTATGCCTGTAGATATGGTGGTCTTTCCTGCTGAGGAGCGGTCTCCTGCAATGAGGATACGGGGAATGTCTAGAGTATCGGTCATAAGTTGCAACTCTTTATTTTTATATGATAATATCCAAAAATTTTGCTGAATTTAATTAGCCGCAGATGAACGCAGATAAACGCGGATTTATTGTGCAGTTTATTCCATTGATTTTTCTTCATTGTTTTCTTGTGCCTCTGCCGTAATATATTCTAAACTGTGCAAGAGCATCTTTGCAATCCTTATTATCCTTCAGCCTCCAGCTCCTCAATCTGCCCGAAAGTAGCCGTTATCGGCAGCGTTTCCGACCTGGATTTGTGTTCAAATCGTTTCTCAAAATTTAAAATAGTGAAGCCCACTATCTCCTTTGTCTTTGGGTCAGTTCTAATAATAACATCATTGCCTATCTCTCTGGAAATCGCTTCTTTGGGTTTACCAATTGCGATATCGAGGACATCACTTTTTTTATCGAAAAAAAATTGAAATTTTTTTTCATATAACCATCTGCGTTCATCTGCGTTCATCTGCGGTTCCTTATATCTTCGTAAGTTCCCTCAGCCTTGCATCATCAAGCGGTTCTGGAACCCGTGCATCGCTCTTTGTCATTATACTGCGGGCAAGCTTTCGGTAAACTGCGGCTATTGCAGAACCAGGCTCTTTTTCAACAACAGAAAAGCCCTCCCGCTCGCATGTCTGCACCAGAACATCCTTCGGGATAAATGCCAGTAACTGGCTCCCTATCTCCTTTGCGAACTCGCTGACGATAGCCTCCTCGTTCGGCGCACCGCGGGAGTTGCAGATAACGCCATTAAGCGGCATCTCAAGCCGGGAAAGCCCTTTGCAGATGTTATTGGCTGCGTATAGCGGCATATACTCACCCGATGTCAGCACGTATGCCTCGCTGACCAGTCCTTTCTTGACAGGGGCCACAAATCCCCCGCAGACAATGTCGCCTGGCACATCATATATCACAAGGTCTGTGTCCTCTATCGCCTTTGATGTTTTCTTAAGCAGGCTTATAGCTACGATGATGCCCCTTCCTGCACAGCCTATGCCAGGCTCAGGACCTCCTATCTCGACGCACTTAACACCTTTGTATCCATCAAACACGATATCCTCCTCTCTTATGTCCACGCCCTGCCGCATAAGGTCCATAATCGTGGGAATGCGCCTTCCGCGCAGCAACGTGATAGAGGAGTCGCTCTTCGGGTCGCATCCTATTATCGTGACGCGGTAGCCCTCATCAGCGCATGCTGCGGCCACATTTGATGCAGTGCTTGATTTGCCTATGCCGCCTTTTCCGTAGATTGCGATTTGTTTAGCCATCCTTTGCCATCTCCCGCAGTGTCGCCCCGAATTCTGATTCAACGATATGATTTATCCCCAGGGTCTTGGGGTGCAGGTCTATCTCAACCATAACGTGCCTGTGCCCCATCTCTTTTAACGGGATTACCTGACGCGGGCCGTTTGTGATAGAGAATAGTTCCATATTATTTATGTTATCCATGGGGAGTGCATGGGGTACGCCTGTTATTACTGCAAAATCATAATCCGAGTACTTCTCACCGATGATCTGATTGGCGCAATTTCCTGCCACAGGATACTCATCCAGTCCTCCTGTGATGTGGTGGATCTCCATTCCCCTGTTATTTAGCTCTTCTTTGATTTCACGGGCGTTTCTCCTGTTCTTCGGAAGCCCTACATCCTCGTTAAGGTTTGCCATGTTTATGATAGGAGAGCCGAGTTTTTCTGCTATCTGGTTAACCGCAAGGTTGATATCTGCGAACATGAAGGCAGTTTCTTTTTTTGCATTGAGTATGTTGAGTCCGCGTTTTCCCTGCTTCATCAGTTCAAGCAATCTTCCAGCCACCTTGAATTTCAGATCCCCTCGGTTGGGCTCAAGGTATTCCTTGCTGGCTGCGCCGTGGCGTTTCTCAACCATGGTGGCCTCTTTCAGAAGGGATTTTTGCCTCTCGAACTCTGCTTCACTGATAATTCCTGTAGCGAGTGCTGATTCAAGCGCTATGATAACCCCTTTTGTGTTATCCCTGTAGCCAGCGTGCACTTCAACTTCAATAACAGGCACATCAGGCTGGACGTCCATGACCGCCTCATGTAGCTCTTCTCCTATTATCATGCTTGCGCATGTTCCCACTATTCCTATGCGTTTTGGATTAAAGCGCATGATAACCTTTTCAAGCACTTCAACTAACGAATCATGTCCTCCAAAAACAAACCCCGATTCATCAAGGGATGTTGTAACAACCCTCATGCCGTCCTCTTCAAGCAGGCGAGCATGCTTGAAACAGCATCCTGGAGGGCCGTGCAGTATAACAACATCGGTATCCAGGTCTCTTAATGTGTACAGTGCGGCAACTATTGAACTTGGCCGCGGGTGCATTATCATTGGTTCTTTCTCTTTTACAGGCATCCTTTTTCTCCAGATTTAAAAGCGCGGTTTTCATCTATATACACTTAGCATGATAATACTTTCGCACTATCCATAGCATTATATCCATCAGATTACTATAAGGGGCATATGATCAAGCTTGATGCGCTTTATTCTGGCAAGGCGAAGACGATATTCAAGACAGATAACCCGCAGAAACTGATAATGGAATTCAGGGATAGCCTGACCGCTTTTGATGGCAAGAAGAAGAGCACTGCACCAAAAAAAGGGTACTATAACGCCCGGATATCGGAGGAGCTCTTCAGATTGCTTGAGGAGAGGGGCATTAAAACGCATTTTGATAGTATGCTATCAGAGACTGAAATGATAGTAGATGCTGTGGAGATCATAAAGATCGAGGTAATCGTCAGGAATATCGCAGCAGGATCCCTGATAAGGAAATACCCGTTCAAGCCAGGTCAGAAACTCGATCCTCCAATCCTGCTTTTCGATTACAAGAGCGATGAGTATAGCGATCCAATGATCAATGATGATATAGCACTTGCACTCGGGCTTGCTACTGAGGAGGAACTCTCAAAGATAAGAGAACTTGCCCTCAGGATCAATTCCATACTGGTTGAATACTTGAATGATAGAGACCTCCTGCTTCCTGACTTCAAGCTTGAGTTTGGAAGGCGGGACGGAGATATAGTTTTAGCAGATGAGATATCCTGCGATACCTGCCGCTTCTGGGATAAGATGACAGGTGAGTCGCTTGATAAAGATGTGTTCAGGTATGATAAAGGAGACCTCACTTCAGCATATCGGGAAGTGGCCAAAAGGATCGTGCCAGGCATATCCTTATGATCGGATAAAGATCAAAACTTAATATCCCCAAGAGAAGCAAGTACAGTTTTTAGACCTGTCAGATCAACCAATAATATACTGATTCTCACCAGGACTGAAAAAGCTACTGCAAGTGCCGGGGATATTCCAAATAATGAAAAGACCCCGATTGTTCCCAGTTCCATTACCCCAAAACCTGCTGGCGATATGGGCACAAACATCAATATGCTCAATAGCGGATGGAGTAAAAAGAAAACAAAGAACGATAGCTCAATTCCAATGGCCCTTCCCAGGTAAAACCATTGCAGGGCTGCAAAGACCCATCCAACCATGCTTAATATTAAAATAGCATTGATATTCTCTCTTATTCCTATGTTTTTTTCTTTGAATGATAAAAGATTATCAGTAAAATTCTTAAAAAATGGGACTCTGCTTAAAAGTCTTGAAGTCACTTCCTCGTTCCGCCATGAAACAGTCAGCATCAGGACTCCCACGATCAACAGAATAGTAGCCCCTGTCCCGGCTGAGATAAGCAGATCATTACTGATACCCGGCAGTGTAGAAATATAAATTATAGCCGCAGCAGCTCCGCTAACTTTTAGAAGAAATTCTATGCCCTGCGGTGCAAAGATACAGGCCATACCATCGGTTATCTGGCTGCCGGCATTTTTTTTCATGAGGGGCGGTGTTATAAAATATCCGCTCCTCCCCGGTGTAATATCCCCGGCCATCATTCCTCCCATATGCGAAAAAAATACGGTCGAGAATTTGATCCTGTATCCTATCCTGGTCAATAGATAATTCAGGCGGGCGGCAAGAACAAGATTTAAAAATAAATATGCCAGACAGGCCAGAATGAAAAACAAATAATCAGTTTGCTTGAGAATAGATATTACATTGTTAATATCAAATCTTTTAAAAATAAAAATAATAATAGATACACCAATGATTATTTGAAGTAAAATACTGCTTCTTCTCATCCTATAGATATAATATTATCTTTCATGGTTAAATGCTTTAGGCACGCGTACGCATCGACCTTCTGTTATATGAAACTAGTTGGAAACTGGTAATACAAATCAAGTAATAAAGTAAAATAATTTCAGGACATTCGATAAATGTATATAGTACAAAAACCATTTTTATGGATTATAAGTTATCGAGTGTTGACTCATACTTATTCCCTTGCTTTTAACCATTTGTTAACACCTCTCCAACGATCCAATAAGGCCCTGAACAACGAGCACTAGGCAACTCTGCTGAATATTGTGCTATACGTTCATCGGGCATTTCACCGCCACCTCCACCAAGTTTGACCTTATCTCCAACACTCATTATAGGTTGACCGTTGTTATCAATGATCTTGACTACTCCATTTTCAGTGCTTACTGAAAAACCATGAGGCCATACGAGCAAATAGTTATCCACACGGAGACAACCATCTTTTAGCACTAATTCACCAACTAATTCCGCATCCATATAAATGGTAGGTTTCTCTTTTTGCTGTGGAAAGAAAGGAGTAGAGGTTGAAGTATTGACCAATTTATCATTTTGCTGCGTCTCTTCAACACACCCACTCATCAATGTGGATATAATGACTCCAATCATCAATACTTTTAATTTTAAATTCATTTTACCTCTACCTGTTTTTTAATTATTGTTTCTCTTGTTGTTTCTACTAAATTACGGGGATGTCATTATACTGACGCCAAGTCCAGACTCCACATAGTCGACTGCCATATAGATGGCATCATTGGGATCATCGCCAGGTGCACCTTTATGTGTTCCATATGCATTGCCTAATAAGAACCAGGGACCGCCACTATCTCCAGCAGAAGAAAGATCATTGTAACCCGCTGTGTTATCAACCCGAATAAACGTTGCTGCATTATTCTCTTGGGTTTGTGGATTGAAGTCTTTACTACTGATGTAACCACATGTATAAGCGGTGGTCTTACCATACTTACAAACATAGCCTCCAACTACTTGGTTGCTTCGACTTATCGTCGCGGTTATATCACGTGTACTACCATCACTATCCCACTGTATTTTATTCGTCACAGTGTAGCCTGACGCAGTGTGCCACTGGGTATCATAGCTGCCCGTCCATTTTTCACTCTGAAAAGTAAGGCTATTACCATTATATGACTGGGTATTTGGGCAGTGACCTGCTGTTGTAATGCCTTTTGTGATAAAGAGCCAACCTTTCTTTACCGAAAAACCACTTGTACAGGAACTCAATGAGAGTCCACCATAAATGTTGGCTTCATCTATTCCCAATGTTTCAACCGCTACCACTCTAACTTTATCTGATAATCGTCCCTCCCTTCTTAGTAAATCATCATCAAACCTGCTCCTATCAGATTTAGTCATATACAACTCAACACTGTTATTATATACATTGATGTCTGATTCTACAGGTATGCCTGATGCACGGGCCAGATATAAAGCATTGGCTTGATCTCTTTGGAGGTTAGCCAACGATTCTTTTGCAGTGCGCACCTCAACAATGTTGGCTAACTCTGCGTGCTGCTTCATGTATGGTTTGATTGTCTCTTCGCCACTGCGGGTAAACTGCACAACAATCTTGAATTTCGGCTTGTGCTCAACCCAAAGTCCAGCAAAGGTTCCTGTCTCATTCATGCTCAGTTCCGCATCCAGTTTACCTGCAATATCTTGAATTTGGAATCGGTGGAGAGCTTCCTCAGTACTGATATTATTATTTGACGCATATATTTGTGCATCATACAACAGTGGGTCCTTATTATTCAATGCAGGTTTTCCACCACTATCTTGTGCATTCACCACAACTACAAGCGCCACGCTCGCCAGCAACATTGCCGCAAGCATAGCGCCTAATTGCATTCCTTTACTTTTCTTCATATTTTTATTCCTCCAATTATATTTTCATTCTCTTCTATGCCCTCAGGCGCGGCGCTGGCTTTAAGTACACATAAAGCAGATACTACCATGCCTTCGGGCAACGTCTGGGGCTCAGTTGCTCTCTCGGAACGGCTGATCCCCACGTTTTTCATGGCTCTGAAAATCCAGGTATTTATCCTCAGACTTTACAGACCCAATTTTTTAGATGAGACAGGAAGTATATATTAGTTTCTGTTTATAAAATTACAATGCCGTTGAAAATTACAATGACATTAAAATTTTCAATACCGTTAAAAATTTCAAGACATTTGTAATATAAAGCAGCTATATAATTTTTATAGGTGTGAATTTCCTTTACTCGCCCACCTTACGACTTCTTAATTCTTCAACTCTTATAGCTATCTCAGGGGCTCTCCGGCTGCATATCGCCTTTCTGTTTGCGGGTATAGAGCCCAGAATAATGGTCTATCTGGCAGGTGGATTGATCATTTATGCAACCTATACTCTTGACCGTGCCCTGGATTGCGAAGAAGACGCTATAAACAGGAGCGAATTAGCGGGATCAAAGAAACACATTGCCATTATTGCCTGCATCATTACGTTTCTTGCCGGAACTTTAATACTTGCTCAAGAGAACATATATTTTGCATCGTTTTTTCCTTTCATTGTAGGCTACTTATACTCAAAAGGTATCAAAATAGGTAAAATTAAGCTAAAATTAAAGGGCAGTACAGGGGGCAAGAATATAGTAATCGCATTGACATGGGGAGGGACCATAGCGATTATCATCAGCAAATGGGCTGAAAGCATCTTTACTACAATTTCAATCTTTTTATTTTACACAATCAAATTATTTATTAATTCGGTACTTTATGATCTCAAAGACGTAAAAGGCGATACGGTCGCGGGAATTAAAACGCTGCCTGTATGCCTCGGTAAAGACAAAACCAGAAAAATACTGATGATACTGTGCTTACTACTTCACTCAGTTATGGTTATCGTGCTTTTGATGGATTTTATAAGACCCGAATTTGTAGTTCTGTCCTACAGTTTTCTTGTCGGGATTACCTCTACCTCTTTGTGTATATCAGCTTTTGAAGTACAGAAGCCGGGAATAAGAGGATATACGAGAGAGATCATGATAGATTGCGAGTCCACCATTGCTCTTATCCTTAGATTGACTATAATTTCTCTATCTTCACAGAGCGTTCCTTATAATAATTAAAAAGCTCTTCTCCCCATAAAAGAGCAGATTTATCAAAGCTTACCAGATCCGCTCTAGAATCAAAAACACCATTTTTAAAGAAAAGGGAAAAAGAGAAAAAGACATCAGTCACAACATGTGCAAATCTTATATCTTCATCTGAAATATAGAGGCTTCCATTCTCAAAGCTCAATCCTTGCGCAAGCATGTCGCTGTATTCCTTTTCTACTTTGTAAAACGCTCCTCTTGTCAAGATAAGGGATACATCAGTTCCCATCTCGGCTAATCGTAAAAAGAAATCTGGATAAACTGGATGAACTATAGGGGATATGCCCATTACTCTTCTGGATTCCAATATATTCCCCAGAAATTCTTTATGTGGTTCAAAGAGCTCTTCTATACTGCTCTCTATTATCTGGGTATCACCAAGCTCACTAATCTTCATGAGCAACTGGAATGGGATTGCTGTAAGGTCATGCTCCCGCCAGAATTCTTCTTGTTGCTCAATAACTTGTACTGTTTTTACTAAAGGTTCCAGATGCTTTGCTACGATCTGTCCGATCCCGGTAAGGGCATACTGTTTACCCTCTTGCCTCACTAGATTTCTTTCCTCAAGTATCCTGATCTGGGGGAGTATTCCTGTAGCATTAAAATTTAAAGTGCGTCTGATCTCACCCAATGTTATGGGCCCATCCTGCAGCAGAAGAAGAATTTTTTTTCGTTTATCCGATGATGTGATAATATCTAAAAGATCTGGCATAATTACACTTATCCTCAGCCTGTTGTGTTGATTAAAGGAAAAGGCTTGTTAGTTATCGGATGAATAATATTTATAACTATTTAGACCTTATGGTACTTTAAATCACCAACAAGGAGAAGATTTCTGAAAAAGAAGAGAATGTAATAATAGCTATGGATGCCTCAGGTGTGAAAGTTACAAACCACGGGGAACACCGGAAGATTTAATTTAATATATTTATGTTAGAGATGTGCGAAATGTGAGTTTTATGTCTTTTTTATTTTCATTTTTTAAACCACAACACACATAACTGATAAATATATACTACACTATTCAAAACAGAATCTGGAGACTTACCATTGGAAAACATTACAATAAAAATCAAAGGCATGATGTGCGGTCATTGTGAAAAGACAATTCATGATGCTGCGATGAGTGTTAAAGGAGTAAAAAAAGCATCGGCTGATTTTAAAAAAGGTGAGGTAAAAGTCTCATTCGATACCTCTGTAACAGATCCTGAGTCAATAAAAAAGGCTATTGCAGCTACAGACTATCAGGTTCTGGAAGAGAGCGAATCATGCCCTGTGCCTTTACAGGTTAAAGAGATTGTTACTCAACCTGAAATAAAAGAAGGAGCCGGGAAGTTAAGAAAAGCAGCCCTGCATATTACAGGGATGAGCTGCGCCTCGTGCGCCCAGAACATTGAGAGGGCACTCAACAAGATAAACGGAGTAAAGAGCGCCTCTGTCAACTTCTCGATAGAAAAAGCGATGGTGGAGTATGACCCTGATATTGTAAATCCAAAGACGTTAGAAAAAGCTATCACAGATATTGGCTATGGAGTGGTAAAGCGGGATATCACGCTCAAAGTAGGCGGGATGCACTGCGCATCGTGCGCTATCAATATTGAGAAGGCACTTCTAAAGACAGAGGGTATTGTATCTGCAAATGTAAGCTTTCCTCTTGAGCAGGCAAGGATATCATACGACCCTGAGATCATCCCGATATCAGGTATCAAAAAAGCAATCGAGGATGTGGGTTACACAGCATCTGAGAAATTAGAGAAATTAGAGGCTGACAGGGAGCAGAGGGCAAGAGAAGCCGAGATAAAGAGGCAGAAGATTAACTTTATAATCGCACTTACACTTGCAATCCCGATATCACTTGGTGACATGGGACGCAACATAGCCTGGCTTTCCCCCTATACACCCCTGATACCCCAGAATGATATATTGCTTTTCATTCTTGCCACAATTGTAATGCTGTTCCCGGGACGGCAGTTCTTCGAGGGCACGTACAGAGGGTTAAAACACGGCGTAACGGATATGAATCTCCTGATCGCTACAGGAACAGGGGCAGCATACACTATCAGCGTGGCAGCCACCTTCCTTGATCTTGGTGAAGCATACAGCCATACGTACTACGATACTGCTGCACTGCTTATAATGTTCATTGTGCTGGGGCGGTACCTTGAGGCGCTCACCAAAGGAAAGACATCAGAAGCTATCCGCAAACTCATGGGGCTTGCGGCAAAGACAGCCCGCATTATTGTGAATGGTGAGGAGAAAGAGATACCTGTTGAGGATGTTGCAGTTGATGATATAGTCGTTGTACGCCCGGGTGAGAAAATACCAGTGGACGGCAAAGTGATCGACGGCCTCACAGCAGTGGATGAATCCATGATAACAGGTGAGAGCCTGCCTGTAGAGAAAACTGCAGGAGATGAGGTCATAGGCGCTACTATCAACAAGACTGGCATGATAAGGTTCAAAGCCACAAAAGTGGGCTCAGATACTGCTCTTGCCCAGATAATCAGGCTGGTTGAGAACGCCCAGACCCAGAAGGCGCCAATCCAGAGACTTGCAGACATAGTTGCAGGGCATTTCATACTTGCAGTGCACATGCTCGCACTCCTGACGTTCTTCTTCTGGTTCTTTATCGGGTTTGAGTACTTTGATGTCCCTGCCACATTCATGGCAATGGGAGAGATGTCCGCTTCTACGTCTGTGCCCATTTCCCCATTTTTATTCGCACTGCTTATATCCATTACCGTGCTGATTATCTCATGCCCGTGTGCTGTAGGTCTTGCCACCCCTACTGCGATCATGGTCGGGACAGGTAAAGGAGCCGAGAACGGCATACTCATAAAAGGTGGTGATGCACTTGAGAGAGCACAGAAGCTTGATACAATAGTGTTCGATAAGACAGGTACCTTAACAAAAGGGGAACCCGCACTTACCGATGTGGTAGCCATAAAAGGTACCGAAAACGATGTGCTTAAGCTTGCAGCTATAGCAGAGAAGGGGTCTGAGCACCCGCTCGGAGAGGCTGTACTTAAAGGAGCAAAGGCCCACAGCATCGATGTTCCGGATGCAGAGGAATTCAAGGCCATACCAGGGAAAGGCGTGGAAGTGAGATACGATGGAAAGAGAATCCTGATTGGTACAAGGAAACTGATGGTCGAGAACGGCATAGACATTACACAGGTAAATAATAAGATGGAAGAGCTTGAGCTCGAGGGAAAAACAGCCATGCTGGTATCAAAAGATAATGAGTTGGCCGGGATAATAGCAGTAGCAGATACCCTGAAGGAGAACTCAAAAGAGGCAGTCCAGGACCTGCGCAGGATGGGATTCACGGTTGCCATGATCACAGGTGATAATAAGAGGACTGCTGATGCAATAGGAAAACAGGTGGGTATTGACAGGGTACTATCAGAAGTGCTTCCAGAAGACAAGGCGGCTGAGGTCAAGAAGCTCCAGGCCGAAGGCAAAAAGGTTGCGATGGTTGGCGACGGCATAAACGATGCCCCTGCGCTCATGCAGTCGGATGTTGGCATAGCCATAGGGAGCGGTACCGATGTGGCGATTGAATCAGCACAGATAGTCCTTATAAAGAATGATGTGGGCGACGTGGCGAAGGCCATAAAGCTGAGCAAGCTCACGCTCAATAAGATCAAGCAGAACCTTTTCTGGGCTTTCTTCTATAACTCTGTAGGAATACCCATAGCAGCAGGTATCCTGTATCCTTTCACACAGCCTCCGTTCCTGATTAACCCGGCACTTGCTGCCGCTGCTATGGCTGCAAGTTCTGTTTCTGTGACGACAAACACGCTTTTGATGAAGCGGATAAAGCTAAAGAGGTGAATAGCATGGATAAAAAAGGGCTCTACAGTATGATCGCAAGTCTGGCAACATCCTTTATCATTGTAATCCTGTTCTATGTACTAGCTTTACAGAAGATGCAGGAGAATGTGATATTCACAAGTGTGGATGTGTATGGAGGGATGGTATTCGTATTCATCCTGTCCATGATAGTATCGGCATCGATATGGCCTGGAATAGTAGAAAAGGCTTTAACTAAATAACTAGCCTTTGTTAACAGATGCAGTGGGGGCCAGGTTTAAATATAGAGCCTTGATATACTACATTATGTAGAGCACTGTGCCAGGCACAGCGCTCACATTAAAGAAGGAGAAGGGGGTGAATGAATGGTAAGAATACAGAGAAAGAACCTGACCAGGTGGTTCGGATTGCTCGCCATATTTACATTGCTGGCAGTGGTCGTGTTCTCCAGCCAGGCTGCGCTCTCATCGTTCGCTATCAAGCTCAGCAAAAGCGATGTTCGCTTGCTCTCAAACGGCTCGGTTGTACCTGATGCCGGATCTATGCTTTTTAGAACCGACGAGGGAGCAGCTATGATACTGCACACATCAGAGCTTCCAGCCAATAATGCGATGACAGTCTGGTGGGTCATCTTCAACAGGCCTGAGAACTGCACCGCCGGTGATAATCAGTCCCGCTGCGGTGAGGGCGACCTGGAAAATAACATGACACAGCCATCGGTCATGTTTGCGGCTGGCACTGTTAGCAATGCCAGAGGTAATGCCAGTTTCGGAGCGCACCTTCCAGTGGGTGATACAGAAGGATGCCAGCCCGGCCTGCCGTGCGGCGAAGGATTGACCAATCCAATGGGAGCGGATATCCATCTTATTGTCCGCGACCATGGTCCGCTTGTTCCAGAGGCGATGCCTGACCAGCTCCTGACATTTGGTGGCGGCTGCAATAACGCTCCGCCAGGTACAGGTACTCCAGGACAATTTGCCTGCGAAGATCTACAGGTCTCGGTACATGAGAACTGAGCAGTAGTAAGGTAAAGAACAAGGAGAAAATAAATAAGAAACAGGGTGCCTTGCCTGTGCGTAAGGCACCTTTTTTTTAAGAAAATACGTAAAGCCTAGAATGTTATTATCTGGTAACCCTGTGATATCAGTTTCCTGAAGCTCGGATGTTCCTCAAATTCACTCATGAGGGGAATACCGGCTGCCTGCGTGCTCTCCGTGGCACCGAAAAAATCCGAGCAGAAGCTGCAGACCCCGGTGAACTTTTTATCCATTACAGACTCGAACAGCTCGTGAAGCTTGTGCTCAGGTTTTGAAAGCTCATTAATCCACTTGGTTCCGGCACCGTCAAAGATGAGCCTGAAGTCATCTTTTGCTTCTTTGAACTCTTTAGCAGCCTCAAGCGCATTATGAACTCTGGCCATATCTCCATATGTCTCTGTATCTGCTAACACTACGACCGCTACTTTTATCATGTTACATTCCCCCTATTTATTAACTTGTCATTTGATTCATTCTTTACTGCCTTTCAACCAGGAAGGCTGCTTGAAGGCCGGATCGGGGTATGTGTAGAAACCTTTACCGGTCTTAACACCAAGCTCACCCCTCTCAACCTTATCAAGAAGGAACTTTGGAGGATAATCCGATTCATCTTTCGACTCGTTGTAGTACACCATTTCTATGTCCTTGATGACATCCAGCCCTATCATATCCATCATACCGAAGGGACCAATTGGCATCCCTGTGAAGATCATCCATGCCCTGTCCTCATCTTCGTATGTTGCAACCCCGTTATCCACAATGTGCAGACACTCTCTCTTGATCGCACGCCACACGCGGTTGAAGGCAAAACCTGTGATCTCTTTGCGTGCTATAATTGGCGTTAGTCCTATTCTATGAGCAAACTGGCGCACGCGCTCTATCGTCTCATCGGATGTTTTAGTACCTCCCATCAACTCCACCATGGGGCGCTCCCATACCGGAGGGTAGAAATGCGTATTGAGCACCCTATCAGGGCGGTTGGTTGCATCTTCTATATATGAGACGCGGATTGATGAAGTGTTCGTCCCTATGATCGTGTGGCCGGGACAGATGCGATCCAGATTGGCGAAAACTTTCCGCTTGAGTTCTAATCTCTCAGGAACGGCCTCTATCACCAGATCAGCACCAGATGCACCCTCCTTCATATCCAGGGTAAGATGGATCCGATCAAGTATGTTCTTTTTCTCATCCTCTGTAATCTGCCTGTTTTTCACCCGCTCATCCAGTTCATTCATCTGGTCACGCGAAGCCTCTTTCAACGAGTTCTCAGAGTGGGCAATCATCCAGGTTGTATAGCCATAAGATGCACACTGAAGCCCGATCTGCGTTCCCATATACCCGGTCCCCATGATACAGATAGTTTCAATAGGTTTAGTTTCCATTTCTCCTCACTCCCCTTATTTGTTCATATAGTTCAAATATGCTTGCGTATATATCCATCTCGGATATATTTTATATTACTAAACTTTTTCTATATGTTACCCCTTTGTACTAGTATATATTACATCTTTATCAAGAGAACTTATAATTTCCTGTGAAAATCATTTTCAGATTATTCGGTACAGAGCCGCCTTAACCAAAATCTATTTATTCCGGCTAATTCAACCCTCCAGTTAGGAGTGATGGTATGAGAGTTACAGCTAGCAAGAAAGGTAAATCTAAAGAAAAGGAGGCAATAAGTTATGAATAAGCCACAGGAAAAATTAGTTCATATTAACGATCATAAAATCTCATATCAAGAACAGGGTGAAGGTAGCCAGGTTATCCTGATCCACGGGATACCGACATCCAGTCTTTTATGGCGTAAGATCATGCCAGAACTGGCCAGAACACATAACGTGTTCGCACCCGATATGCTGAACTATGGTAAGTCTGACAAACCGGATGATGCAAATGTCTCCATTGAAGCGCAAAGCCGATTGATAGTGAAACTCATGGACAAACTCGGGCTGAATTCCGCAGATGTAGTAGGACATGATATCGGCGGCGGTGTCGCCCAGCTTGTAGCTGTCAATTATCCGCAAAGAGTTAGAAAGCTGGTTCTAATAGACTCGGTCTGTTTTGACTCATGGCCGATCCCAGAATTCCTCCCATTACAGAAAGAAGGTGCAGAAGATAAGATGAGTTTGCAGGAGTTCTTGAAAATGATGCGTGATTTTATGCCCCGAGGCGTCTATAACAAGGCAGCTATGGCTGATGACGTAATCGATCTTTACCTGGCACCCTGGTCCACTGAGGATGGTAAGAAAGCCCTGTTCCGCAATTTCCGTCGTCTAAATCCGGAATATACACAGGCTATTGCTGGTGAACTCAAGCATCTCCCTCACGAAACTTTGATTTTGTGGGCGGAACAGGACGAATTCCAAAAACCTGCCTATGCCTCAAAACTCAGGAATATAATCCCGGATGCTCAGCTTGTCTGGATCAAGGAGGCTGGCCACTGGCTGATGGAAGAGAAGCCGAAAGAAGTTAGCCAGCACATTATCACCTTTCTGAACAAGAATACCAAAAGCTATTTATTCTGATTGATGAGAGATATGAAATTGTGGCATTAAGCGGTGCTTCTGGCGGCGCCATGTGCGCTCTACTTGCCTGGTATGGCCTACTAACGAACGACAGGGAAAAGGCTATTGGGCTTCTGGACTCTTTCTGGAGGGATATTTCAGCAAGCTCATTTGGGGATATGCTTTTGAATAACGGGGTTGTTTGGACATCCCGGTTGAGTGATTTTGTTCCAATGCCCGAAATCAGCCCGTACTATTATCCTCCATGGGCACAGGAGTATCTGAGGACCCTTCTGGAGAAGCATGTTGAGTTTGATAAAATTAAAGAGCTTATAAAGCCCTCAAGTCCGGGCTTTTTCGTTGGGGCTGTTGATGTTCTTTCTGGTGAATTCAAGGTCTTCAAGAACACTGAGATCAGCGTTGATGTAGTTCTTGCTTCGGCTGCAAATCCTGAAATCTTTCCGGCAGTACAGATCGATGAAACGCTGTACTGGGACGGCATGTTCTCGCATAATCCTCCTGTACTGGATTTTTTAGAGGGTGAGGATGCCAGCGTAAAACCTGATCAGATATGGATAATCCATATAAATCCAGATACGATACAGAAGGAGCCAATATCTATAGGAGAGATACGGCATAGGCGCAATACACTTTCTGGCAATCTTTCACTTCATCAGGAAGTGAATATGATCAAACTGTGCAACGATATGGTAAAAGCCGGATATCTTCCAAGTAAAAAGATTTTTGGCACTGTGAACGGGCGATGTAACATGCTAATTGAGAGAATACAATTATTTTTGTTTACCTTTACTTAGCTCTGATAGCTCCAATAACTCTGAGTACTTCTCAGGGTTATATCCAATAACCACTTTACCGTCAATTTTTACGAATGGAAAAGCGGTACCATCACCGTGTCTGGACATCTCCTCCAGTATCTTTTCCTGTTCTTTTTCTCCCACAAGGTCATATTCTACATATTCAAATTGAATATTCCTGTCCCTGAAGAATTTTTTGGCTCTCTGGCACCAGGGACATATACTAAGTGCGTATATAACTACTCCCATTGTTGGTCTCACTCCTCAATTTATTGCAAAAACCCAGAGAATTCGGGCATGATTACTATTACTGCCTCCAATATAACTATTGCTACTACTCAGCGCAGCAGCTCATTTTGCTGATATCTCTTCTGAAGGACTGTGCTGCAAGTTTTACTGCTTCAGTCATTGTCGGAAAAACATGGACAGTATCTATAATATCATCAATTGTCATGCCATATTTTACAGCAAGCACTCCTTCATGGATCATATCCGCAGCCAGTGAGGCCAGTATATTCACACCGAGTATACGCTCTGTTCTATCATCGATAACCATTTTAACCAGTCCCCTGGTATCTTTTGTCAGCACTGCTTTTGGCACAAGTTCCATTGCTATGGTGCTGCACCTGCATGCTATGCCTTTTTCATCTGCTCTCTTCTCGGTCAAACCCACGCTTGCTACCTGTGGAATAGTGAATACTGCGTGAGGTATAGCTGAAAAATCCATCTTTTTCCTTTTATTGGTTAAGGCGTTTTGGGCAGCAATGAAGCCTTCTTTGCCTGCTACAGTCTCAAGCATGGGTTCACCAAGGACATCGCCTGCTGCCCAGATATTAGGTGCTGTGGTTCTCATTTCCTCATCCACGATTACTGCACCATTCTTATCAACGCTGACACCTGCTTTTTCAAGACCCAAGTTCTCAGTATTGGGCCTCCTGCCTGTTGCAAACAACAGCTTTTCAGCATCAAATTCTCTTTTTTCTCCTCCGACCAGCGCGGTGACTATGGTATTACCTTTTTCTTTCCTTACACTTTTTAGACTTGTATTTGTTTGGATATTTATGCCCTCTTCCTCAAGATAGGCTTTGAGATAATCTGAGATTATGCTCTCTTCTTCAGGTATGATCCTGGAACTTCTCTGCAGCACTGTTACTTTCGTCCCGAAGTGCGAGAACATCTGGGCAAATTCAAGGCCGAGCGACCTCCCACCTATCACTATCATTGATTCAGGAAGCTCGGATAATTCCATTGCCTCGACATTGGTGAGATAATCCACCTTCTCTATGCCCTCTACAGGAACGATATGTGGCGAGGAACCAGTGGCAATAACGAATTTATCTGCCTGTATATTCTTTCCATCCACCTTAACTTCGTTTTTTGAAACAAAAGCCACCTTTCCTCTCAACAGTATTATCCCCAGTGGTTCGATCACATCGGTATATCTGCTCTTCCTTATGTTCTCTACTACCTCTCTCTTGTCACTTATTACGCCAGCGAAATCAAGAGAGGATCTGATATCCAGCCCTCTATGACCGTGGTTCTTATAGTAGCCTATTTCCCCGACCCTGAGCAGGTGTTTACTTGGCACGCAGCCAACGTTCACGCAGGTTCCGCCGATTGTACCTTTCTCGATCATCGCAACCTTTGCTCCTAAATCTATAGCTCTTATTGCAGCCCCGAAAGCAGCAGAGCCGCTGCCGAGTATTATTAAATCATATTTTTCCATGTACATACCTCACTTTTTCCCTAATTACTATTTAGAAAATTTCCGTATATAGTTTTTGCCATGTTCTAAAGCTTCACATTATCGATGATAATCCTCTGGAGGTAGTGAGTAAAATAAGCACATCCGATTAGCTCTTTTCAAACTTCATTACAAGCTTTCTCATCATATTATACCATACTTGAAGCTCCCGTTCCATGATTTTCTTTGTTTCTTCAAGCGGTGTAGCGGCATATATATATGCAAAGCCACCCAATCCAAGAACCCTGAATTTTCGGTTGATCATGCCTTTGTCCATTAATGTCTGTAGAGATCTCTGGATTGAACTTCTATCCTTTTTAAGAGATTCTGATACTTCCGCGATGGTAGAGCCAGGGTGGTCAAGGAGATAAAAATATACTTCGATTTCATAATCTTTTATCTTAAAGACACAGCGCATGACATCATTGAAATTAGGTGCAGAAGCCATCATAAGCTCTTCTACCGTCTGAAATGCGGCTTTACTTTCATTATTCAACGAATCCATATCTTCACCAAATTCGTACTGCTTTTTCAAAATAACATCTTCATGAGCCTCGCCATGATTTATCAGGCTTATTGGCCATATTAGAAGTTGTTTTGTTGCATCATGCTAAAAAGGTTTCTATTGCAACCTTGATGGTTATGTTTGTATATTAAAATGTAGTTTGTATATTTTTATGACGGCTAAGTATATGTGAATAACTAAACTATATGGTTTTGAGGTGAAAAATGCCTGTATGGAAATACACAAACAAGAACGTAACAAAAGAAGAGGTCGAAAAATCGTTAGCTGCGATAATAAGCGCATGCTTCCACTGTGAAACACACAGCAACGGCTGTCCTATATCAAAAACAGCCGGCGAGATAAAAGCAATGATGGAGATGAAAATAACATGACAAGAATCAAACCCCTATAAAAGATAGATTTTCCGGTGGTGTAAATGATGAAAGTAATCGGAATAAGCGGAAGTCCGACAAAAGACAGTAATACAGATGCGTTAATAAAAGCTGTACTTGGCGCAACAGGAACAGAGACCGAGTTTATCAAACTTTCTGAAATAAAAGTGGGTCCCTGCATCGCATGCATGAAATGCGTTTATACTAACGAATGTGTCATCAACGATGATTTCAAGTGGCTCTCCAGGAAAGTGATGGAGGCTGACGCAATCGTGGTAGGATCACCCACATACTACGGCTCAGCTAGCGCTTTTATGAAGGCATTCATAGAAAGGCTTTATTCAAAGAGACACATAAAACTCCTGATGCGCGGAAAAATCGCAGCAACGGTGGCTGTAGGAGTGGCTGCTGAAAAGATGGTAGCTGAGTGGATGGGAAATGCCCTTCACGCCGGAGGCATGGAGATAGTTGGAAGTATGACGGCTAAAGGGACACCATGCTGCTTTGTATGCGGCCCGGGAGAGACATGCAATTATACTGTCTGGAATGCCTATTCAAAAGAACTGACCGGAATGGACTTTGGCGTTAGTGAGGCATATCGGGAATATCTTGAAATCCTGACTGATAACAGGCCATACGTGCACGGCTCTGCTAAATTTCTGAAAAGCTACAGGTCGGTAAAGGATGAACCCTCGGTAATGGCCGAAGCAGAGAGGATAGGGAAGCTGATTAGAGAGAGAATAAATATTTCTAGCACTTGCTTATCAGAATGAGTAAGGTCGTATTAAATTATCCTACTACATGCCCCTCATCAATGATCCTCTTCTTTATGCGGTCTTCTACATCTTTTTCTCCACGATAGCTGATAACAACCTCCTTCTTCTCGAGGTTCCCCTCTACTGACAGTACTTCCTCAAGTTCTGATACAGATTGCATAACTGTCGACAGGCATCCCTGACAGTGCATAGAAGGCACCTTGAGAGTAACACTTCTTACCGCCTCGATTTTTTTTCTGGGTTTAGGAACAACCCTGCCTCCAAATGAATTAAGAAGAACAACCGTCACGCTTGCTGCCATTGCAATCATTGCCCAGACAGGATGTACAAGACCAGTAATTGCAGCCGGGACGCCAGCGCCGTTGAACGAGAAGGCAAGTGCCAGATTCTCTTTTGTCTTACCGTAGCTGCTCCGACCAATATGGTATGCGTCAAGGATGGAACTCAATTTGTCCCCAACAATAATAACATCCGCTGATTCTATTGCTATGTCTGTTCCTGCACCTATAGCTATTCCAATATCTGCCTGCATAAGAGCCGGTGCATCGTTTATCCCATCTCCAACCATTATTACTCTATGACCTTCTTCTTGCAGTTCTCGAATTTTACCAGCCTTTTGATCTGGAAGAACTCTTGCAAGAACTCTCTCTATTCCAACTACTTTAGATACTGCACTGGCAGTTCTCTTATTGTCTCCTGTTATCATTATGGGCTCAATTCCAAGATCTTTAAGTCTTGCAACTGTTTCAGCCGCATCCTCCTTTACAGTATCGGCAAGCCCGATTAATCCTGTTAGCTTGCCATCATAACCCACCGAAACAACAGTCTGACCTTTCTCTTCCATGGATTCGATTAGTCTCATCCCCTCATCAATTGCTATACCCTCAGAAGAAAGAAATTCGGGTTTGCCTGCCATCAATAATTTACCGTCGAATAAAGCCTTGACCCCCTTACCAGGTATAGCATTGAAGCTACTTACCTGATCTGGCTCAATTTTCTCTTCTTTAGCCTTTTTTACAATTGCCTCAGCAAGTGGGTGCTCTGAAAGGTTCTCCACACTTGCTGCCAGGGTTAGAACCTCAAATACAGAGTGACCATTTAGAGGGTAGATTTCTGTTACACCGGGCTCTCCGTGAGTTATTGTTCCGGTCTTATCCAGAACTATGGTATCGATATCTTTGAAAATGTGAAAGGCTTCACTGCTCCTGAAGAGTATTCCCTTCTCAGCCGCCATTCCTCCGCCTCTTATCATTGCAAGAGGCGTTGCCATTCCAAGCGCGCACGGATATCCCATTACCAGTGCAGCGAGTGCTGCAAAAGCCGCTCTCGGTAGATCAGGCTTTCCAGTTATCAGCCATGCGCCGATACTCCATATAAGAAAGCCAGTGACTACTGCTGTAATCACGCCCGGCACAAAGTATCTCAGCACAACATCCAGCAACTGCAATATTCCGGGCTTCATTGCTCGTGCCTCCTCTATGTATCGTGCAACCTGCGCTAGGAAGCTCTCCTCACCTATCCGTGTCACCTTAATCAGCAGACTCCCCGTCTTATTAACAGAGCCTCCTATGACTTCGCTTCCAGCTGTTTTCTCTACAGGTATCGATTCTCCTGTGACCAGGCTCTCATCAGCAGTTGAGAAGCCATCAACAACAGTCCCGTCTACAGGTATGCTCTCACCCGGCTTAACACGTACTCGCTCCCCCTTAGCTACCTGTTCTATTGGAACCACTATCTCTTTATCTTCTCTAATTACTCTGGCAGCAGGAGGTTGAAGGGCTAGAAGTTTGCGGACTGATTGGGATGCCCTAGTTCTGACCTTAAGTGAAGAATAACCACCAAGAAGATGGTAAGATGTTATAAAGATGGAGATCGCAAAGAAATCAGGCACAGGGAAATCCTTGAAAAAGAAAAGTCCTATAAAGCCGCCTGCAATTCCTCCAAAGGCACTCAATTCCATGAGGACATGCTGGTTTAAGATTCTCTGCCTTAGCGAGTAAAAAGCCATTTTCAGTATGGGATACCCGAAGCCGAAAACATTTCCAAATGCCAGTATTATCATTACTGGCATGAACCATTGCTGTCTCATTCCAAGCCACATCATGGACATTAACGCCAGTCCTGTGAATGTCAGGACTGCTGAGCCAAGCAGCCTGTTCCTCTCTCTTCTTACCTCTGCATCT
Source organism: Candidatus Methanoperedens nitratireducens (assembly GCA_020724545.1). GTDB lineage: Archaea > Halobacteriota > Methanosarcinia > Methanosarcinales > Methanoperedenaceae > Methanoperedens > Methanoperedens nitroreducens_B. The sequence continues at coordinate 6,750 of DYGR01000008.1, read as the reverse complement.
TCTTCCTCAAAGGTGCGGATTTTCTTTGGATCGCGGACGGAATACCCCAGATTGCGTAATACTTCCTCTATCTGCCACTGCTCAAGCTTTGAGGAATCATATTGAACAAGGGCTTCCTCATGCGCTAAGCTAACACTAACTTTCTCAACGCCATCCAGGCGCAGTAATGCTTTCTGTATGCTCTCTGTGCAGAAGGAACACTGCATTCCGCCTATCTTACCCTGGTACTTCTCAAGCTGTTTAGCCTTAACAGCGTCTCTTTTGGACGAGTTCACCTTTGACCCCATGGCCACTTAAGTTTGTTATTTAAAGTAAGTACCTTAAAGTATTTATAGGCTCAGGTATAAGGAACATAAGCAGCTTTCAAAGAGGAAAATGACTTTGCAAAAGGAAAGTAATTGTATCTGCCCTCTGGGTGGAGTTATGGACATTATCAGCAAAAAATGGGCGTTGCTTATCATTAACACTATTGGCAACTCCAATACGATAAGGTACAGCGAGATAAGAGATACGCTGGGAGAGATCAATTCCAAAGTACTTTCAGACAGGTTGAAGGAGCTTGAAAAGGCAGGGCTGATTAAAAGAGAAGCTTATGCAGAAATACCGCCCAGGGTTGAATACTCGCTGACAAAAGATGGAAAAGCTCTGCAGGAAGCTATAGTGCCCATGATGAAATGGGTCTATTCAAAGAACACTGAAGGGACAAACACACCGTGCGATATTATGTATAGGGAGACAAAAATCTAAGCCTCAGATAATGCTATTTACTTTTGACCTGATTTCTTGCATTCATTAACCTTGGCAGGAAATAGCCTGCATCCACTGCTCCTGGAATTCTTTCAAGCATGTTACCACTTGCATCGAGAAAAAAGTGCAGTCCAAATTACGCATTCTTAAGCGCCATGACTGTTGCTCTGATTGCCTGTTTAGGCTTTGCTACAGTCTCGTAAATCAGGGATATTTAAGATGTGGTGCGAAGTGGCAGGTCACAGGGATATGGGGATGGAAAGTCATTTAATAATCCAAAATAGATAGTTATATATGTCATTTAAACAAATAAATAACTGGGAGTTGAAAATATGCTGGAAATAAAAAAAATTGCATACACAATATTGGCAATATTCGTCGTGTCAATTTTTTTGGGTTGTGTTAGCGTGCCAGAGGAACCTGGGGCAGAAAGACCTGGAGCAGATGGTAGAGCGCTATATAATTACATAACAGAAGAAAATGACTATAAAAACTGGAGTATGTGGCCCGGCAAAAGTGCGCTATATCCAGGAACAGAACCGCATGGTGTTTTTCTCACGACATATGTGACAGATAACGCCTTTTCTGCGATAGAGGGTAAGATGGGTAGTTTGCCCGATGGAAGTATAATAATAAAAGAAAACTATAATCCTGACATGGAGCTTGAGGCAGTTACTGTTATGTACAAGGTAAAAGACTTTGATCCTGAACACAACGACTGGTTTTGGTTAAAGTATTCTCCCGACGGCAAGATAGACGCTGAGGGGAAGGTGGCGGATTGTATCGACTGCCATGGCTTGAGAAAAGATAATGATTATATATATACAAGTGATCTTAAATAGAGGCGGTAAAACACAGGTAAACCAAAACATTTTCTTGTGCAATTATCAACCACTAATCTTATCTCTTGCATTCATTAACCTTGGCAGGAAATAGCCTGCATCCACTGCTCCTGGAATTCTTTCAAGCACGTTACCGCTTGCATCGAGAAAGAGCGTGTAAGGGGGAAAACTCACGCCATACCTGCGCGCTACTTCCCTGTCAACATCAAGATCCATAGCCACGAGAATGTAATCCTCTCTCAGTATACTGTTTACCTCAGGGTTGTTCAGGGTTTCTGACTCGAACTGCTTGCAGAACTGGCACCATACTGCCCAGAAATATACCATCACAGGCTTATCTTCCTGCTGCGCAGCCTGCAGTCCATTATCAAGGGATCTCGACCATGTAAGATTGCCCAGGAAACTGTTATTTGCATCACTGAGCTTAAAATTTGTGAGAGAAATATTGTAAGAAATGTGTGCAAAGGCTATGATCAATACCAGCACAAGGATCGAAATCAGTTTTTTTGTTCTCATATGCATCTCCTGGATTGAATCTCCTGATTTTAACTATTGATCATAACGATTCTCAATAGTTCATATAAGGGTTACTCGGTTATGACTGATTTACTCACACCTCCGCAATGAGCATTTATACATGCTGTCTGAGAGTTTATATAAGGCAAACAACAGCAGCATGATGGAGACTATTTCCAGCAACAGATTCCTGCTCAAAATAAATGCAAGCGGCGCGGATATTCCCAGCAGTGATACCAGAAGAGGCGTACATACAGGACATGCTGATGTGAAAAAGCCTATGAACATGCCTGCCAATCCAGTTTTTCCAGTGTTTTTAGTTTTCATTTCCCTCTGAGTATAAATGAACATTGTAAGATAAATTCCTGAAAGAACTGCCATAATTATTGTCAAAAAACCATTGATAGGGCTTATCTCCACACCCATGGTAAGATTGGTGAATACCGCATAAATATAAGTCATGACCGCAGTAGAAAGCACTGCCAAGGCAAGATAAGATCTGTTTTTTAAAACGCTGGTTATATTATCTAACATGAATATCTCCAAAAAGAACAGGTGCTGCCTGTAAAGCAGGCAGCATTCTGGATTTCAGGTTGCACATGCGCTGCATTCAGAAGGTGAAGAGTGCTCCGTTCTTGTTGCAACGAAGATCAAAGCTCCCACGCTTATACCGTACAGCAGATGCTCGATGAAAGCTATGCCAAGTACCATTGGCAGCATACCGGCAGCGTCTTGACCCATCATATTCATCATTATTGGGGCGAATCCATACATTACTGTGGGAATAAAGACGACCAGCCATACGATAACGCCGTAGAGCAGCCCAATACCAGCAGCCTTTCCCCAGCTTGTAAGTTGCAGCTTCTCGGATGACGCTACTATAGCTCCGAGGGCGGCGCCAAGTATTATGCCCATAAGGTAGTGCGCTATAAATCCTGCACTTACAGCTGCGCTTTCTGTACCTCCGACAAAGGTGCCCATGACAACGAAATCCGCAAGTGCCGGCATTCCCATCATCATCTTACTGCCTATGAGAATAATCGTCATTATAGTGGCACCGATGATGCCTCCAATTATTCCACCTGTAATACTCCTGCCTGATGCTGTCATTCTAAGATCACTCCTGTTTTAATAAAATCTTTTTCTCTGGCTAACCTTTTCAACTCGCGTTGTTTATTATTCATAATTTTCACCTCAGTCAATACTTAAGGTTACTCCAAATAAAATCCAGCGGGGTAGTGAGCAAATATATCACTACCGATTATCTTTTCTAATGTAAGCAGCAAAGCTCTGGGGAAATTATATATCCTCTGGATACTAACAAATCTCCAGGGAATTAAGGGTTAAGGAGGCAATATATAATGACAGGTGTAGAGCTTTATGAAGAATTAAGAGGCATCAGGGGAAAAGATAGGTATCCCGATAAAGAACTTGAAGAATACTTGGTGAACAAGATTTTTCCTAAGACCGCTCTGGAGTTAACCCTGGGACTCTCCAATGTAACAGCAGGATTCTATGGATTTGCTTTAAAACATGTAGGCCAGCAGTGCGGCTGGGATAAGGTGGATTCTATCTCAAAATCGGTTTTCAGAGAGCTGGGTCAATTAAAGACAAAAGAGTTGCATGAAAGTGGCATAGAGATCCCGAGGGATACCAGAGCACTTGCTGTAGTATTTATTGCAGCGTTATATAACGCCAGTCCGGAGTATAATTTTGAATTCCAAAAGTACACTCCAGAAGAGACGGTAATGAGAATCCTTGGGGCATCCAGATATTTTCGGATTGCCAAGAAATTGGGTATTGAGTCACATATTTCCTGGCCTGTTCTGGTACCTTTCTTTGAAGGAATTGCTCAACAGATAGGCATAGAATGTAAAGTTGAAATAGAGACCAGGAGGATTGAAGATGATGGTCAATGTGATTGTTTGGCTAGATTTACTTTGATCTAATAATTTGAGAAGTTGGAATTAGTGGATGGGTTCGAATATACCAAAAGCTATTTATTCGAATCAATCCAATTTTCTAATCAGGGGTGATGGGATGAAAGTTAGTGAAATAATGACAAAAAGCCCGGTTACGTTAGGACCATCAGCTACTGCCAGGGATGCTGCTGAAATTATGAAAAAAGAGAATCTTGGAACTGTACTTGTTGCAGAAAAGGAACATCTGGAAGGTATAGTGACAGACAGGCAGATTTCTACAAAGGTAGTAGCTGAGGGGAAGGACCCCGCCCGGATCAAGGTGAGCGAATTCATGACCAAGAACCCTGTTACAGCCAGCCCCGATATGACAGTAGAGGATGCTGCACGGATCATAGGGAAAAATAGATTTAGAAGGGTTCCTGTTGTGCAGGGCGAAAGGCTTATGGGAGTAGTTTCGGCTGCTGATATCGCTGATCATGCAAGGTCATGTAATGTATGTATGAACAACTTATTCGATGAGCTTTCAAAATCAAAAGCTCAAAGATAAGGATAAAGATAGAGAACAACTACCACTAAAAGGAGGTGACAGAGGATATGGCTCCTGAGCAATACAAGTGTCAGATGTGCGGTGCTACATTCGGCTCCGAACCAGAGTTAAAGGAACATGCAGAGAAAGAGCACAAAAAAAAATCTTAATACATAAATGTAGCCGAACTATAGTGGAACAGTGGGGTGAAGCTTAAGTCCTATCTGCATAATAATAGACCTATCTTTCAACGGGGGTTATATAATGAAAGAGTACGATATGATTATAATAGGGACCGGCTCTGCAATGAACTTTGTTGGCCCGGTACTGCAAAGCAATCCAAACGTAAAGATCGCGGTTATTGATAAAGACGAGCCTGGAGGTATATGCCTTACAAGGGCATGCATACCCTCTAAGCTGCTCATCTATCCTGCAGACCTGGTAAGGTTAATAGAAAATGTAGAGAAGTTTGGCATTGATGTGGAATTAAAGAGTATTGATTTCAAATGGATAATGGAAAGAATGAGGAGCAAAATCTCTGAAGAGATAGATAAGATACGCAAGGGACTGGAGAGCAATCCGAACGTAGATTATTATCGGGATATTGCAGAGTTTGTTGCTCCCTACACGATGAAGGTAGATAATGAGACCATCACCTCAAAAATGATATTCCTCGGATCAGGTTCAAAGCCAATGATACCGCCTGTAAAGGGGCTAGATGATGTGGATTATCAAACAAGCGATACACTATTGAGAATAACCGAGCTTCCAGAGAGCATGGCCATTATGGGAGGCGGATTCATTGCAGCAGAGTACGGGCATTTCTTCTCGGCCATGGGCTCAAAGGTGACCATAATCGGGCGAAATCCTAGGTTCCTGCCTGATGAGGAACCGGAGGTCTCGGAACTGGCAAGAAGAGAGATGTCCGGGCATATGGATATTCTCACAAATCATGAGGTTGTTGAGGTGCAGGACTCTGGTGATAGAAAGAAAAAAGTCATTGCACAGGACAGGAGTAGCGGTAAAAAGACCGATATAACTGTAGATGAGATCCTTGTTGCCACAGGAAGGGCTCCAAACACCGATATACTGCACCCGGAGAGGGGCGGGATAGAAACAGACAGGAGAGGATGGATTGCTGTAAATGAATACTTTGAGACTTCACAGCCGAATGTCTGGGCTTTTGGAGATGCGGATGGAAAATACCTTTTCACGCATGTGGCAAACTTTGAGGCCCGTACTGTTTATTATAATGCATTCCAGAATAAAAAGATCAAGGCTAATTACCATGCAGTCCCGCATGCGGTCTATTCGCATCCTGAGATAGCAGGTGTGGGAATGAGAGAGAAGGAGGCCATTGAAAAGTATGGAGAAAATAATATACTGATAGGCTTCTACAGGTACCAGGATACCGCCAGGGGACAGTCAATGGAAGCGAAGGATGATTTTGTAAAGGTGATTGTGGAAAAGGGCACAAATAAGATTCTGGGTGCGCATATAATCGGTCTCCATGCCTCAATCCTTATCCAGGAGATCGTAAACCTGATGTACACTCCACAGCAGAGCGCAAATCCAATCAGGGAGGGAATGCACATCCACCCTGCCCTGAGCGAGGTTGTGCAGAGGGCATTCAGCGCACTTATGCCGCCTGCCCACTATCATCATGTTCTGGAGGAATACTTTCCTTAAAGGCACAATCGCGAGGTGAGGAGATGACAAAATATCAATGTACGGTCTGTAATTTTGTATACGACACAGAAAAAGTGAAACCCAAAAAAATTAAACCTCTACCAGAGGACTGGGTATGTGTTTCGTGCGGTATCTGTGGAAGGGACATATTTGTAGAAATAGAGTGAGAATAATAGAGGGGGTATCAGTATGATCAATACAAGCGAAAGAAAGGAAGTCAGGGAGTTATTAAGATCTTCTGAGGTCAGGAATCCATTTCTCTTGCTATCTGCATTTAATATGGAGTATATGGAAAAAATTATAGGAACTATGAGAGAGAACGGAAAAACTTTCAGTGATAACCTTAAATTTTTAGAAACAATTGAAAGAATACAGATTGAGAGGCCATCATGGATTACAGATAATAGAGTAATATTAGATCTGAACACGTTGAAATTGAGGGATTTTTCTAAAGGGGAAGATGGTATCAACATACTCATAGTGCCTCCCTATTCCGGTCATATCTCAA